>NZ_CP013341.1:601421-902132 GCF_001455205.1 Nitrosomonas ureae | reverse complement strand
GCGTGTTCGAACATTACCAGACCGGTATTTCTTCTGAACTGTATACGTATGTTGCCATGGACGCACCAGTGAAATTCGTGGTTATCAAACTGCACAACCATTCCAGCCGCACAAGGCGATTGTCGCTGACCGGCTATTGGGAACTGGTACTCGGTGAATGGCGCCACGCCAATCTGATGCACATTGTGACTGAGACGGATCCACACAGTGGAGCACTGTTTGCCCGAAATGCTTATGGCCGCGAATACGCCAAGCGAGTCGTTTTTGCCAAAGTGAGCGAAAGAGAGCGTTCAGTAACTGGGAATCGTACCGAGTTCATTGGTCGCAATGGCTCACTGACCAGTCCAGCGTCGATGCGTCGCAAGCGTTTGTCGGGAAAGACTGGAGCAGGTTTCGATCCGTGCGCAGCGATCCAGACCCAAATCGAATTGGCCGAGGGACAGGAACGCGAAATCGTATTTATATTCGGTGCCGCTCACAATGCTGACGAAGCGCAGCACTTTATTCAGCAATATGGCGCACTCTCGGGTGCCCGGCAGGCACTGGAAGCGGTATGGGGATATTGGAATCATGCATTAGGTGCGGTGCATGTGGAAACACCGGATCCGGCTCTGGATGTCTTGACCAATGGGTGGCTTATCTATCAAACATTGTCCTGCAGACTCTGGGGCCGTAGCGGATATTATCAATCCGGGGGTGCCTACGGTTTTCGTGATCAATTACAGGATACCATGGCATTGATCCATGCGACGCCATGGCTCGCTCGTGAGCAATTAATCCGTTGCGCGGGGCGACAATTTCTTCAAGGTGACGTGCAGCACTGGTGGCATCCTCCCAATGGACAAGGCGTGCGTACTCATTTCTCCGATGATTATCTGTGGTTACCGTACGCTACTTGCCGCTATGTGTTGGCAACTGGTGATACCGGCGTACTTGATGAGTCGATCTATTTCCTGGAAGGCCGCGAGTTGTATCCGGAAGAAGAAGCCTACTACGACCAACCACAACGTTCTGCAGAATCTGCGAGCCTCTATGAACATTGCATGCGTGCCATCAAATATGGCTTGCGATTTGGCGAGCATCAATTACCGTTGATGGGGTGTGGTGATTGGAATGATGGCATGAATCTTGTCGGGCGTGATGGCAAAGGTGAGAGCGTTTGGCTGGCATGGTTCTTATACTCAAATCTTCAGTTGTTTGCTGATCTGGCACGAGCCCGGGGCGATGAAGCTTTTGCCGATATTTGCACCGAGCACGCGAAACAATTACACGAACATATCGAGGCTAATGCCTGGGATGGTGACTGGTATCGACGAGCTTATTTTGACGATGGTACGCCTTTAGGTTCATCCTGTAACGATGAATGTCAGATTGATTCGATCAGTCAAAGCTGGGCAGTTATTTCCAAGGGTGGAGATCTCGTTCGCGCACGTCAAGCGATGGCTGCGGTTGACAAGTACTTGATACGGCGCGATACGCAGTTAATTCAGCTGTTCGATCCCCCCTTCGATAAATCAGAACTTGAGCCCGGGTATATCAAGGGTTATGTACCTGGAATCCGCGAAAATGGGGGTCAATACACGCATGCTGCGATTTGGTCTGCGATGGCATTTGCCATGCTAGGTGACCGGGAACGTACCTGGGAATTGTTTTCCATGCTTAATCCTGTCAATCACGGTCGAACACCTGCCGAGATTGAACGGTACAAAGTCGAGCCGTATGTCATGTGTGCGGATATATACGGCGTAGCACCCCACGTAGGGCGAGGCGGCTGGACTTGGTATACCGGTGCGGCAGGATGGATGTACCGATTGTCCGTGGAAACACTACTGGGTCTGCAATTGGAAGTAAATCATCTGCGCATAACACCATGTATCCCTGCTCATTGGCAATCGTATATCATCCACTACCGTTTTCACGAAACTTTCTATCACATCACTGTCAAATGCGACGATGAAAAGCCAAGCCAGGAGATCCGTGTAACGGTCGATGGTATCTTGGTTAATAACCTGGATAGGGATGAATCAGGCCGGCCACAATGCGTGATTTCCCTTGTAAATGATCACCAGGATCACCACCTTGAGGTGAACATACGCTGCTAGGAAGCGCAGAATAATTTTGTCTGCGCAAAGGGATATGCTGCCTTAGGCGGTGCTCGAAAATTCGCCTATCACTAGGATAGGCCTCATTGATCTTTGCTCCGCCTATCTTGCATCTTTTCTTGCACGCCAAATTATTCAGCGTTTCCTTAGTCTCCGATTGGATTTTGCTGCGCAGTTGTCAAACCTTCTTTCCAGTACGCCGGAAGGTTCTGCACCCAGCCGTTATAAACATTCGGCACAGCTAGAACCCCTTGCCCGCCAAATCCTGGCAAACCGCTGACCATATCATCTTTGGCCGTGCTTGCGGTATCCACCAATGAAACATAGCCAGCAATAGCCGCATCGGATATCTCGCCATCACCATTCGGATCGATATCAACTACTGTGAGTCTGTTACCAAACTTGGTCGTGACATAGGCATAGTATCCTCCCCCTTCCTTAGCTCCAAAATTTGCTCCATGGCAACCAGGATCGCAAGGAAGCGATTTGACAATTTTGTCAGTGGCAGTATCGACGATAACAATCTGTCCACCCGTTGATGCAATCACCACTGCTTTGCCATCCGGAGATACCGGCGATTGAATGGGCAGTACCCCAACTGCAATTACACCATTGCCATCCTTGTCTTCAAAGGTTCCGTCGAGAGGATTATAGTCTTTAATGAGATCAATGGTATCCAATAGCGCGCCAGTATTACCATCAAGCACACTCAGTGAATGATGCAGCAAGTTGGCAGCATAAATTTTGCTGGAATCCGGCATCATGCCAATGGCAATAGGATGAGCGCCCGGAGCGTTATTTCCGGTGGGTGTGCGGGCGTGTATGCCGCCACCTGTTCCATAAATGCCGATATCATTGGTATTGATATTCGGCGTTACAATTTTGGAGCCATCGGCACTGATCCAGTGACCATGCGGATTTGCAGAAATATGCCCGTGATCCTGTGTTGGCATCATTTTGGTTACGTTGGTTGTTCCAGCCGGAATCACAGAAATACCATTTTCACCATTAATCGCAATCGTAATATCATCGGTAGTGGGTACTGTCACGACGTGAGAAGGTGAGTAGCCTACTGTGATATTTTTGATGAGTTCACCGGTTTCACGATCAATCATCGAGAATTTATTATCAAACCACTGGGTTTGATAAATCACCGATTGATCTCGGTTGGACCACATGTTGTGCGGATTATTGTTGTTGATGTGTGGTAGCGCAACTTTGCGTTTGACTGCCCAGGTCGTTGTATCAACCACGGTAGAGGTGCCTGGCTTATACTTGCCGGCTGTTTTCTCGAATTGCGTATTGATCCACACTTCTCCTACACCTTTTTTTACTGGTTCAGTGCCTAAGACGAGTGATTCATTAACAACATTCAGAATCGATAAGGGTGCAGCAAGCCCACCAGGTGTGACATTTCCAAACGGTGCGCCTGAAATTCTCACTGGAAGTGTAGGAAATCTTACATTCCATACACCCGATGAATAATCCTGCCAATTGTCAGGTGCGGTTGCGATAAAAAATGTTTTGAGCAAGCGCACTGCCAGATCACTGCTGGTAGGCAAATTCTTAATACCGGTGACCAGATCGATGGTGTAATCGCTCTGAGGATTACCTAAATCCAGCCCATCAGTTTCCGGATCATCCACAATAACTGCACCAAACATGTACGGATGCACCTTGCAAGTAAATACATACAGCCCTGGAGTATGCAGTGTAACAAACCCGCCACCACGGTAGGCGCTTGTTTGATCGAAAGGCATATGCTGTGCTCCAGTTGGCCATAACAGCGAGCTGATCGTATGCACACCATTGGTATCGGACATAATAAAGTTGACACTGCTGCCCGGGGATATCACTTCCAAGGATCTAGTCTTAATATCTGCGCCCTGGAGCGGAGAGCCCGCAGCGCTCGGCTTACTCAGTTCGACAATGGCATCGCCGCGCGCGCTTCTGAACCAGCTCGCCGGCTCATCGCTGATTTCAAAAGTCACTACCCCAGGTTCATTCGGTTTTGTACCCAGCAAGATATTGCCATACGGTGATGCGCCGACAACACTGGCACCATCTCCACCCAATTCATCTACTATGAAGCTGCCGTGCATGCCTGCTTCCATGTGCGCAATCAGATGACAATGATATTGCCAATTGCCTGTGCCGACGCCAGTGCCCGCTTTGATGGTAAAGGAATGGCTATCGATCCCTTCTTCGAGTAGCTTGGTATCAATCACTTCGCTAGTGCCTGGTTTTAACCATCGATGCGCATGTAAGTGGAAGGTATGCCCAGGTCCGATCGATAGGATATGGAAACGTACGATATCATTCTCAACAGCCCCAGGATTGGGATTTGCCCAGAGTGGTTTTTGTTGCGCACCGCCCGGAATGATTTCGGTTCCCCAGAAGGTTGAACCCACCATAAATAGCACAAATTGTTTATCGATATCGTTTGCTTTGACAGGAATTATGCTACCGTCTCCATTGACATAACTATCTATCGGCCCGTGTGCTTTATCAACAATGATGGCGCCAAACAATCCCAACAATTCCTTACCATTGCTGTTGCCGTGGTAAACGAAGCTGCCTGTTTTGTTAGCCTTGATCTTGTAACTTTTGGTTTTTCCAGGACTAATTTCTCCCGAACCTGACTGTGCAAGGCCGGGTACTTTAAATCCGACTTTGTTGCTGGTGTTATTTGTCAAAGATATATGAACTGTATCACCTTCCTTCACGAACAGGGTTGGCCCAGGTATGACGGCTTCGTTGCCTGCCATTGCGTATGCGATTTGTCCGTTAGGCAGTGTTTCGGCCGTGAGCGAAATGTTATGCGCTGTAGCCAAAGCGAGGGGTGAAATTAAGACTGTGATTACAGCAAAAACAACTATAGTTATTGATTTTCTCAGGCTAAGCATATCTTTAATCCTCATTTTTTATCCTTATTATTTAGTTGCCTAACATGTGCTTACTGGACTAGAAATTTCCCTTCCATACCCAAAAGCTTGTTGGATAAATTATTGTCTCTATAACGCGTGCTATTTTTTGCGATAACACTGAAAACATGTTTTTCCAGCGGGCCGATTGCAACTTGATTAATACGATGAGTGGTTCCGGGATCGATCCATTTATAGCCTTTCAATTCAAAGGTATGAATATCAGTACCTAAAGCGATTAAGTGAAATCTGACATTGGAATTTCTTGTTGCGACCAATGTTGGATTGACACCATGATTGGATTGAATTTTGCTAACGCCATTGATTTCCATGCCCCAAAAAGCATCATCGCCTAAATAAAGCACATATTCTTTGTCATAGCTGGAAACACCGACCGGGTTGACAATGATTGCTCCAAAGAGCCCCTTATGTTCCGCGCCATTATGGGTCTCAAAATTGTGATCGTGATAGGGCCAGGTACCCGCGGTGCCAAGCGCAACATTCCATTGATATTCATATATGACATAGGTTTCTTCAAGCCCGGCACCTGCACCCTCATCAAAGTTTTTGTTAATTACTTTAAGGGTTCCATCGCTAAGAATATCGTAATGAACGCCGTGCACATGAATGCTGACTTGCTTGCTGATTCCAGGGATAGGAATATTGTTGCCAGGAATGGCATTCTCGATTGATATCTTAACCTTGTCCCCTTCGGTTAACTCAATAGTGGGACCGGGGATGGTGGCCTCTGTACTATAACGCGATGTAATATCCAGTCCATCAACTCTATGGCTTAACATTTTGTAAGCCAGCAACTTGTTACCAAAGCCATCATCCTGGGTTTCTTCCGCAGTCAATTGAATAATATGCTCGGCAGCGAAACTCTCAGAGGTCGGAACCAAAGCTGATAATGACAAAGTGAGTGCGAGTGCCACAATAGCTATTTTTATCAATGACTTTTGCGATATGTCCGAGGTGGTTTTAGAGTTTCCTTTGAGCTTCGTATCACACTTAGCTGGAGCGGACTGAAATAACATTTTAATGATCTCCTAATGTAAAAATCGTATATCAAGTGTTCCGGCAGATTAATGCAGGTTATTATTTGGAATTCATGGTTCACTTGGAATTTAAGATTTAGCAGGCCGATTGCAAAAAGAGAAATGCACTCTTAGCCGGGGGAGGATTCTATCAAATCCATTTTCTTCTAAATAGAAGGCATTTGTCCTTAAAATTGGACTAAATTTCGCTACCTTTTGGGCTAAATGTCCCGATCAGGTGGGATTCTTTAAAATAATTATATAAGGGGGCTTTCAAGCATAGTTCAATTTGTTTTTTGACGCCAATTTTTCTATAAATAACAGATAATTGGTTCCGAACGGTTTTTTCTGTCACAAAGAGTTGTGCGCCTATTTCTTTAGCAGATAAACCTTTACATGCGAGATGAGCAACGTGACGTTCGCTGTCGCTTAATCTGGGCTGCTGGGAGGTTGAAGTATCAGTGTGTGGTTTGGTTTCTGCAGCTGGATCAGAATCGAACTGTGCTTGCCATAGCAGTTTGGTGATATTGCGGTCAAACCAGATATGCCCCGTATGAATTGCAATGATTGCTTTTAATAAAAGATCTGTTGAGTTGTTTTTGCTGATCACTCCCACCGCACCGGAGCGGAATGTTTGTAGGTGAGTTTGTTCGTTATTGTGATGAGAAAAAGCCAGTATTTTACTTTGTGGGCAAGTATGCAGCAATTGGATAATATGTTCCACATAGTCATTGCCGCTCAGGAGTAAATCCATCAGGATTATGTCCGGCTTATGCTGTTCGGCCAAATTAAATAAATCGTCGAGTTGACTGGTTTCTGCAACTAAGCGAATGTCAGTGTGATTCTCAAACAATGAACGCAATCCCAAACGTACGAGCTCAAAACTTTCAGCTACCAGAATGCGTATATTTGAATGAGACTGCTCAATCATGCTTTTTATTGTTTGTAAATTGCAAAAGGCTCAGTTGAATGTAGTACTCTCAATCTGAATTATTTTTGAGCATAGAATCGACGATTACATATTACCTATTCGATACGTAATAGCTATCTTTATTGTCATAAAATTGTAACAGATATGCCTATGGTTAAATAGATGGCATTTGTCCCAAAAGGCACGGTAAGATTTTGCGATCTACCGACAGAATAGGCTGATTTTGTGGGGTTCTTGAAGTGCTTTAAGATACGGTTTTTAACCATACATCAATGTATCTTCACCTTGACACAGACTTGATCAGTGGTAATGATCAACGATAAATACAATCAAAGATGTTAACGATGTCAGCTATTGCAGTTCCTTCGTTGCAATAATGGCAGCGGGTAAACGCGATTCATATTAAAATCACTGCTTTTCCTTTCGTTAACTTCTGAATCAAAATCATGCATCCAATGTTGACCATTGCAGTGAAAGCTGCGCGTCGTGCCGGTAATATTATTAATAAGGCTTCCCAGAATCTGGATTTGCTCACGGTGTCAAAGAAATCACACAGCGATTATGTCAGTGAAGTAGACGGCGCAGCTGAAGAAGCCATTATCAAGATCTTGCTCGCAGCCTATCCCGATCATTCAATTCTGGCGGAAGAAAGCGGACTTCAGGGGGATCATAAGCATTCAGACTATCAGTGGATTATCGATCCGCTGGACGGCACGACCAATTTCCTGCATGGTTTTCCAAAATATTCGGTTTCCATCGGATTGAGGCATAAAGGTGTTTTGACGCATGCAGTGGTTTACGATCCGAACAATAATGAATTGTTTACCGCGAGTCGAGGGGGTGGGGCTTTTTTAAATGATCGCCGGATTCGTGTCAGTAAACGCACCAAGCTTGAAGAGTGTTTGATCGGTACCGGTCTGCCATTCCGGGATTTGACCCACATTGATGCTTACTTTGCCATGCTGAGAGATATCGTACCCCGCGTCACGGGGATTCGGCGACCGGGTTCCGCCGCGCTGGATCTGGCTTATGTCGCGGCGGGGCGTTATGATGGTTTTTGGGAAATCGGACTGGCGCCTTGGGATATGGCCGCCGGTTGCTTGCTCATTGCTGAAGCGGGTGGATTGGTGGGTGATCTGGAAGGCAATGGGACGCACTTGGAAAGTGGGCAAATTATTGCCGGAAATCCCAAGGTTTTCGCGCAATTACTTCAGGTGATTGCGCCTCATCTAACCCCCGAGTTGATCGAAGCGCAACGCTCGGCCGAATCCATTTAGCATAAAGTTTTAACGGATCTGCATTTGACTCCAGTTTGCTCGACGAATGCCCAATTATCTTTTGTGTCAGGTGTTTTTGATCACTTAGCCGCATATTTGCCGTCTAATCAGACGCAGTTCAATAACGGACTGCGCTTTTTTTTTCGATAGTTGATGAATATGACTACAAAAATAATTACCTGGATGATTGTCGGCTTATTGCTGGGTAGTTTGATTAATACCTTTGCCGATGATGTCGCGTTCGTTCAGGATTATTTTGTACATGGCGTATTTCATGTAGTGGGGACAATTTTCATTAATTTATTGAAAATGCTGGTTGTTCCATTAGTGGTTTTTTCATTGATTTGTGGTGTTTGCGGTATTGGCGATGTTAAGAAACTGGGCCGGGTGGGTATCAAAGCTTTTAGCCTTTTTCTGCTGACTACTGCACTTGCCATTCTGTTGGCTCTTCTTGTTTCCATCGCTATAAACCCCGGGAAAAATTTTAATCTGATTCCAGGTACCCAGATGGAGTTTGTAGCGCCTGAGTCACCACCCATAACACAAGTTTTTATTGAGCTTGTTCCCGGCAATCCGGTGGCAGCATTTGCAGAAGGCAACATGCTGCAAATTATTTTTTTTACTATTCTGTTTGCAATTTGCTTGCTGATGCTCGGTGAGCGCGGGCGCACTTTAATCGATAGTGCTGAAAAAATGAATGACGTCATGATGAGAATGGTGAATGTTGTCATGTCTATTGCGCCTTATGGGGTATTTGCCTTAATGGCGAAGAATTTTGCGCTGCAAGGAATTGATTTGATTCTGCCGATGATCGGTTATTTTGGGATGGTTGTTTTGGTGCTGATGTGTCATGTAACGGGTACGCTTATGGCGCTATTGAAATTTCTCGGACGAGTCAATCCAATACAGTTTCTTAAGAAAATGCGTACGGCCCAGGCTTTTGCATTTAGTACTTCCAGCTCCGGCGCGACCATACCCATCACGCTGAGCACGGTTGAAAAGCGTATGGGCGTGGATAACTCGACGGCCTCATTTGTTGTACCTTTCGGTGCAACCATCAATATGGATGGCACAGCTATCATGCAAGGTGTTGCAACGGTGTTCATTGCCAATATTTATGGTATTGAGCTGAGCTTGACGGATTATCTGACAGTCATCGGCATGGCGGTACTGGCGTCTATCGGCACTGCGGGGGTACCTGGGGCCGGGCTCATTATGCTGGCCATGGTTCTCAATCAGGTGGGGTTGCCGGTTGAAGGCATTGCGCTGATCATGGGCGTGGATCGTTTGCTGGACATGATGCGCACTGCGGTCAATATCACGGGTGATGCGGTTGTTGCTATGATTGTTGCACGCAGTGAAGACAATGTATCCATGGAGATTTTTAACGATCCCGATGCCGGAGCAGTGAATCTCGTAGAACTGCCTCATGTGAAGTAGTGAAACAGGTGAGTCAAAATCATCGCTAAGACGCTATAATTTCATGATTAAAGGGCCATCTAGCAGCAGCGATTGACCCTTCCTTTACTTCCATAACGAGCTTCCTGGCGCTCGCGAAAAAATTCCGCATGAGACATGATGGATCGGTCAGGATGCGCATTTTTCATGTGTTCAACATACGTGCTGTATTCGGGTACGCCGACCATCAATCGCATGCTTTGTGAAATCCGCTGTATGGTTTGAGTGATTTTTCTGTACATGGTCTTGTTCTCCAATCATTATTTTTCTGATACCGCATGCGCGGGTAAGAGCTCGAAGGGCGCCTCTTGGGTGGTGGGGTGGTGAATAATGCGCGCTTGCAATACAGTTCTGGTCCCGAATATCAGCATGCTGATGAGCACTGTCATAAACAATCCGGCTAGTGTTGCATTCACATAATCGTTAAAAATTACCTGTTGCATCTGTTCCAGCGATTTGGCAGGTGCCAGCACGATACCTTCCATAATTGCATCTTGATATTTGCTGGCATGTGCCAGGAAACCGATGCGCGGATTGGTGTCAAAAATCTTTTGCCAGGCGGCAGTTAATGTACAAATACTGACCCATGTCAGCGGAATAATGGTAATCCACGCAAAACGATCTTGTTTCATTTTGAACAAGACACTGGTGCATAAAATTAATGCAATACCAGCCAGCATTTGATTGGCGATACCAAATAATGGCCATAAGGTATTGATTCCCCCTAACGGATCGATAACACCCTGGTAGAGAAAATATCCCCAACCTGCTACGCACAGACCCGTTGCAGTCAAGCTGGCAACCAGTGAATCGGTGCGTTTCATGACGGGAACAAACGATCCCAGCAAATCTTGCAGCATAAAGCGCCCCGCACGAGTTCCGGCGTCAACCGCAGTCAAAATGAAAAGCGCTTCAAACAAAATCGCAAAGTGATACCAAAAAGCTATCATGGCAGTACCTCCGACAACCTCTGATAAAATCTGCGCCATGCCGACCGCCAACGTAGGTGCACCGCCGGTTCGCGAGATAATGCTGTGTTCGCCTACATTCTGCGCGGTCTGGGTGATCATTTCCGGGGTAACATAGAATCCCCATTGGGAGATGGTTTGTGCAGCGGATTCGGCGGTGGTACCAATAATTGCTGCGGGGCTGTTCATGGCAAAATATACCCCGGGTTCCAAGGTGGCAGCAGCGACCAACGCCATAATGGCGACAAAGGATTCCATCAGCATGGCGCCATAGCCAATAAAACGCGCATCAGTTTCCGATTGAATCATCTTAGGCGTTGTACCGGAGGCTATCAATGAATGAAAGCCGGAAATTGCACCACACGCGATGGTAATAAATAAAAAGGGAAAAAGATTGCCCGACCAAACGGGTCCGGAGCCATCGATAAACTGCGTCAATGCCGGCATTTTCAGTTCCGGTGAAATAAAAATAACACCGACGGCTAATCCCGCAATGGTACCGATCTTAAGGAAAGTCGATAAATAATCGCGTGGCGCCAGTAACAACCAGACGGGTAAAACTGCGGCAATAAAGCCATACGCGATTAATGACCAGGTCAACTGTTCGCCCGTTAACGTAAAGAAATCCGCTAAAACAGGATCTTCCTGGACATATTGACCCACAAGAATGGATAACATCAGCAAGACAAAACCGATGAGTGAAACTTCACCAATTGCACAAGGACGAAGATAACGGGTATAAATTCCCATAAATAGAGCAATGGGAATGGTGGCGGCTACGGTAAAGGTTCCCCACGGTGATTCGGCCAGGGCTTTAACCACAATCAGCGATAATACTGCCAACAAGATCAGCATAATAAAGAAGGTGCCGAACATTGCGATCATGCCGGGCAGTTGTCCGAGTTCCGCCTTAATCAAATCACCCAGTGACCGGCCATTGCGGCGCGTTGATACGAACAGCACAATAAAATCCTGGACTGCGCCGGCAAACACGACACCGACCAGCAACCATAACATGCCTGGCAAATAACCCATTTGCATCGCCAGGATGGGACCAATCAATGGTCCTGCTCCCGCAATGGCTGCAAAATGGTGCCCGAACAACACATATTTGTTGGTCGGCACATGATCCAGGCCATCATTGTGTTTATAGGCCGGTGTCATGCGTCTGGCATCCAGTTTCAATACGCGATTGGCAATGAACAGACTGTAAAAACGAAAGGCGATGATGTAAACGCAAACCGCCGCAATGACAATCCAAATCGCGCCGATCGCTTCACCGCGGTTGAGTGCAATGACGCCGAATGCGAAGGCTCCGGTAAGGGAAAGTATTAGCCAGCCAAGTTTCGCTATTAAATTATTCATTTATCTTGTAGAGTTGATTGAAAGAGAGGGTTGTAAAATTTTACCTGAGCGAACTAATCGTGTGCTTCAGGAACTTCAAAAGGCAAGTCCTGGTTCTTTGCGCCGGAGTCAATCAAAGATTGCATTTCTTCCAATGGCGGTAGTTCTTTCAGTGAACGAAGATTCAGGTCGTTCAGGAAGTGCTGCGTGGTGGCAAACAGTGCGGGTTTTCCAGGTACGTTACGATGTCCGACAGCTTCTATCCAACCGCGCGTCATGAGTGCCTTAAGCACCGAACTGGAAACGCTAACACCGCGAATTTCTTCGATATCACCGCGGGTAACCGGCTGGCGGTATGCAATGATGGCAAGCGTTTCCAGAACCGCACGTGAATAGCGTGGAGCTTTTGGCGGCGTCAATCGCTCCAGATACGGCTGTATGTCCGCTCTGGTCTGGAAACGCCAACCGCTGGCGACTGAGACTAATTCCACGCTGCTATCAAGCCATTTTTCGCGAATTTCTTCCAGTAATTTCGATAACACGCTAGCGCTTAATTCCAGATTGAATAATTTACGTAATTCACTGATGGGCAGAGGTTCCGAAGTTGACAGCAACGCGGCCTCCAGGATTCGCTTGGCTTTTTCCGGGCTCAACGAATCCGGTGTATCAAGCTGATTGAGCGGCATCAATGGAGCGGACATAAATGATCCCGCCATCAAGCGATTGAGAAATTTCCAGCAACAATTCTTTGGCTAATTCCAGAACGGCCAGAAAGGTGACAATGACTTCTGCAAGGGTTGCCGCAGGGCTGAATAAATCGTGAAATTCCACTTGATCGTGTCCACGCAAGTCACGCAGTATTTGGCTCATATAAGCCCGGATGGAAAGCGTTTCGCGTTTGATTTTATGGGGATGGTGGATTTTGGCCCGCGTTAGAATGGCCATCCAGGCATTCCGCAGATCATCCGTGTTGATACCGGGCAACTGAACCGCAACCGGCTGGTCAATTCCTATCTGAATCACGTTGAAGTCACGCCCAGCCTGCGGCAATTCATTGATTCGAGTTGCAGCATGTTTCATTTGCTCGTATTCAAGCAAGCGCCGTACCAGTTCAGCGCGTGGATCATGCTCTTGTTCCGTTTCTATTTTGGGGTTGGGTAATAGCATGCGTGACTTGATTTCAATCAGCAGGGCGGTCATCAGCAAATATTCGGCTGCCAATTCCAGTTGATCCACGCGCATCATTTCCACATAGGCCATATATTGCTGCGTCAACTCCGCCATCGGAATGTCCAGAATATTCAGATTATGCTTGCGAATCAAATACAGCAGTAAGTCCAGCGGGCCTTGAAAGGTGTCCAGGAAGACTTCCAATGCATCGGGCGGGATATACAAATCCTGCGGGATTTCCAGCAGAGGCTCGCCGCAGATTCTGGCAATCGGCTGCAATTCAATGGATTCGATTACTGAATTGTCGTTCATTGATCAATAAGATCGGTCCCGCTTGTGCGTTAACCTTACGAATAACTGAGCCCCATTGCTGTGCGTACGTCGCGCATGGTGTCTTCCGCCAGCTTGTTGGCTTTTTCACAGCCATCTGCAATGATGTTGCGTACCAAGGTCGGATCTTCTTCGTATTTTCTGATGCGTTCCAACATGGGTTCCTGTTCCGCCAGAATTTTGTCGATTACGGGTGTTTTGCAATCAAGACAGCCAATTTCCGCATGCTTGCAGCCATGCTGCACCCATTCCCGTGTGGTTTCGTCGGAATAAACAAGATGGAATTGCCACACCGGACAGCGGGCGGGGTCACCCGGATCGCTACGTCGTACCCGTGCCGGATCGGTTGGCATGGTGCGAACTTTTTTGCGAATGCTCTCCGGATCTTCGCGCAAGCTGATAGTGTTGTTATACGATTTTGACATTTTCTGGCCATCCAGTCCCGGCATTCTGGAAGCTTCCGTCAGTAATGTTGCCGGCTCTGATAGGATCATTTTGCCGCCGCCTTCGAGATAGCCGAATAGTCGTTCACGATCACCCAGACTCAGATTCTGTTGCTCGTTCAGTAATGATCGGGCTTCTTCCAATGCATGTTCATCACCCTGTTCCTGATACAGCGTGCGCAATTCGGTATACAGCTTGGATTTTTTCGAGCCGAGTTTTTTTATGGCTTGTTCTGCTTTTTCTTCAAAACCGAGTTCTTTGCCGTAGATGTGATTAAAGCGGCGGGAAATTTCGCGCGTAAATTCCAGATGCGGCGCCTGATCCTCTCCGACGGGAACAAGATTGGCACGATAAATCAGGATATCCGCGCTTTGCAGCAGCGGATATCCCAGAAAACCGAAGGTGCTGAGATCTTTCTCGGATAGTTTTTCCTGTTGATCTTTATAGGTGGGTACGCGTTCCAGCCAGCCAAGCGGCGTCATCATCGACAGTAACAAATACAACTCGGCGTGAGCAGGCACTTTGGACTGAATGAATAAGATCGCCTGCGATGGATCAACGCCTGCTGCCAGCCAATCCACCACCATATCCCAGACATTCTGTTCAATGATTTCGGGTGAATCGTAATGGGTCGTCAAGGCATGCCAGTCGGCGACGAAGAACAGACATTCGTATTGCTGTTGCAATTTCACCCAATTTTTCAAAACGCCATGATAATGTCCCAAATGCAGGCTGCCGGTGGGGCGCATGCCTGATAATACGCGATCAGCAAACATGTTGATTTTCCAAATGTAAAACGTTATTAAATATAGAGCCCAAAAATTGATACGATCATGATTTTAGCCCATGTAATCATGGGTCCGATCACGGCACCCAGCACGCCGCTGAATAGCAATACCAGCAGTATCATAAAGCCATAAGGCTCAATCCGCGAAAACTGGTAAGCCAATCGATGCGGTAGCAGGCTTACCGCCATGCGGCCTCCATCCAAAGGCGGTAGCGGCAACAGATTGAGTACCATCAGGATAACATTGATTTCAATTCCTGCAATTCCCATCAATGCCAGGGGTTTTGCGAAACTGCTGTCAGGCGAGGCAATGGCGAGTTTGATCATCAAGGCCCAGAAGAATGCCATCAGCAAATTGGCACCGGGCCCGGCGGCAGCTACCCAAAGCATATCGCGCTTGGGCTGGCGCAGGTTGGAAAAATTAACCGGCACCGGCTTGGCCCAACCGAATAAAAAACCCGCGCCGATCGTTAATTTACTTAGAATAAACAATGACAGCGGAACCAGAATGGTACCCACGGGATCGATATGCCGTATTGGGTTGAGGCTGATGCGCCCTTCGTTGTGGGCGGTAAAATCACCGAAATGCCTGGCGATATACCCATGCGCGGCTTCATGCAGGGTGATGGCAAAAATAACGGGAAGCGCATAAATGGCGATACCTTGGATAATTTCATCCATGTTCGATTCCAAATGGATCGAGACTGCCTTTTCCCTGACGCACCAATGCGGGCACATCAGTGGTCAAATCAATCACTGTGGTCATGTCTATGCCGCATGAACCGGCATCCATGACCAATTCGACCTGATGTTCCAACCGCTCGCGGATTTCTTCCGCATCGTTCAGCGGATATTCGTCTTCAGGCAGAATCAGTGTTGAGCTTAGCAAGGGTTCGCCGAGTTCTTCCAATAGCGCTAACACCACCGGATGATCGGGAATGCGCAGGCCGATGGTATTGCGTTTCGGATGCTGCATCCGCCGCGGTACTTCCCGCGTGGCTTGTAAAATAAACGTGTAACTGCCTGGTGTCGTGGCCTTAAGCAGCCGGTACTGGCTGTTATCCACCTTGGCGTAGGTGGAAATTTCCGTTAGATTGCGGCAGACCAGCGTGAAATGATGGCGTTCATCCACTTGCCGGATGGTGCGGATGCGTGTCATCGCGTCTTTGTCTCCCAGATGGCAACCTAACGCATAACAGGAGTCCGTCGGGTATACGATAATTCCGCCTTTCTGGACAATAGCAACGGCTTGCTTGATCAGACGTGCATGCGGAGTGTCCGCGTGAATTGAGAAGAATTGAGCCACAGTAAAACGGTATCAGGGTTAGGTTAAGTAATCAATGGGTTAATGCGCTCGGCTGCCATGTTGTTTTTCCAATGGTGCCAGACCGGGGTACAGCCGTGCGGAAATTCCGGTAGCTGCCCGAGATCGAAATAGCTCTCACCGGGACCATGAAAATCCGAGCCGCACGAAGCCAGAAGATTCCTGTTTTTTGCATGGTGAGCAAAATGCTGCATTTGCTCAGGCGTGTGACTCGATGTGACCACTTCAAGCGCCGATCCGCCCAGCGCGCAGAATTCATCGAGCAGGTCGCTCAAGACATTCTTACCTAAATCATAGCGCGCAGGATGCGCGATCACCGCCTGCCCCCCACTGCCGCAAATCCAGTCCACGGCATCGCTGAGCGAGGCCCATTCGTGAGCTGCATAGCCCGGTTTGCCTTTTACCAGATACTTCTTAAACACGGATTTTACGTCTTTGGCATAACCCTGCTCAACCAGAAAGCGAGCAAAATGCGTGCGTCCGATCAAGCGCCGTTCGCCGACATGGGCATACGCGCCTGCCAGACTATCGGGAATACCGACTTTTTCCAACTCCAGCGCAATATTTTCGGCGCGTTGCGCGCGCCCCGCGCGAATAGCCGTCAAACCTTCGACCAACGGCGCATGGGCCGGATCAATATCCAGTCCGATAATATGCAAAGTACGGCCGCGCCAGCTCACGGAGATTTCCACACCGTTTATAAATGTGATACTTTTGGCTTCGGCCATCTGCCGCGCTTCAGCTAACCCGGTAATATCATCGTGATCGGTTAGCGCCAGTATTTCAACGCCGCGCATGGCGGCACGCTCAACCAGTTGAGCCGGTGGTAAAACGCCATCAGAAATGTTGGAATGACAATGCAGATCAATGTTAAGCATGAGGCAATTCGTAGCAACGCAGGACATGCATGATAGCAAATAACCGCATTGAAGAGAAATCATTGCGTTGGATAATGAAAGAGATAGTTAGTATCCTGAAAGAAGAATCGTTTTACAAGGAACCCCAATGAATAGACTACTGGAAATCCGTGACCATCTTTCCGCTGCTCCGCATCGCAGCTTGTTTTTGGCGGGTGCGTTGCAAGGCGTGTTGACCGTGCTGTGGTGGGTGTTTGACCTGGCCGGGCGTTATGGCCTTGCCGGATCGATGGCTCACTGGAGCATTGCCCCCACCTGGGCGCATGCGTTTCTGATGGTTTATGGTTTTTTCCCGTTCTTTATTTTAGGTTTTTTGTTTACCACATATCCCAACTGGATGAACGGCGATAAAGTGAAACCCCGCGAATATGTCGCCACCTGCGCATTGATGGCAGCAGGTGTGGTACTGTTTTATGTCGGCTTGTTGACGCACAAAGCGATCATCATCCTTGGCATCGAACTGATGCTGATCGGGTGGGGTGTCGCGGTCTATGTGTTATACCGCATCCTGTTGAGCACACCGGATCAGGACAAACGCCATGCCAGGGTCATCAGCATTGCGCTGCTGATGGGCTGGCTGGGCGTGGCGGCGTATTTGCTTTGGCTGGTGACGGAAGATCCGACCATGCTGAACTTTGCGCGTCATACCGGGGTTTGGTTCTTTTTGCTACCGATCGTGCTGACCGTTTCGCATCGCATGATCCCGTTTTTCTCCAGCCGTGTGCTGGACAATTATGAAATGGTGCGGCCCTACTGGATGCTATGGCTGATGCTCGCCTGCATTGCGGCGCACGGCAGCCTGCAATGGCTGGAACTGCCCGCTTATCTGTGGATTGTCGATTTCCCGCTGGCAGGTTGCGCGCTTTATCTGTCGTATCGCTGGGGATTCTTGCGCAGTTTTAGCGTGAGCTTGCTGGCAGTATTGCACTTCTCTTTTGCCTGGCTGGGTGTCGCCATGTTGCTGTATGGTTTGCAAAGCCTGGTGTATTTCGCCTCCGGCAACCTGATTCTGGGTCTCGCTCCATTGCATGCACTGGGCATCGGTTTCTTTGCCAGCATGATCCTGGCGATGGCCTCACGCGTCACCATCGGTCATTCCGGCCGTCCGTTGGAACTGGATCGGTTAACCTGGGTGTTGTTTCTAGGGTTCCAGGCAACCGCCGTGCTGCGGATACTGGCTGACATCATACCGGCGATAGCGCCGTTGCTTTATGTCTTGGCCGCACTTGTGTGGCTGGCTTGCTTTGGGCTCTGGGCGATTAAGTATGCGCCGATTTTTTGGCGACAACGGGTAGATGGGAAGCCGGGGTAGTTTGGATAGTTGGTGGCGGGTAACTAGCCTGCGAAACTAGCGAAGTTTGATATGATGAAACCTAAATTGATTGATGATTCTAAAAGATAACGAGATATTGTAAATTTTGTAATGATTGATGTTATTTTTGATGCAGTATATTGAGTCATTTCGGATGTCTGATTTTAATCTGTTGAGGTAACAACAAATGAACAATAACGAAGCCGCGTTTCTCATACAAACAATGCTGAAGTCAATGCGAGAAAATCCAGCGCAGTTTAATTTTACTGTGAATGTTACGACCGTTGGGGCGATGGGTATTGGTGGCCCGGGTGGCGCAGGTATAGTGGGTATTGCAAATGGTTCAGGGGTGGGAGTGTACGCTTCAGCTTCAGCTTCAGCTCCGTCACAAATGCAAATTCAAATAAGCGAGCAGCGAGCAAATCAGGAACTTAATGCTCAATTTACGAAAATTCAAAGTATTCTTGAATCAATTATCACGGAGCTTGAGAATACTACTATCTCCCGCGAAAAGAGCGAGACTTTTATTGGAAAATTGAAGTCAACTTGGCTTCCTAATGTTGTGATCGCCACAATAGCAGCAATCCTAGAGCAGGTATTCGGTTAACGAGTTCTAACAAAGTGTCATAAAAATAGCAAAATGGTGTTAAGTCATTAATTTTTGAAGAAATCAGACGAATTATATGATATCCCGGAAGCTTATATGATGTTATGGCTAACAACACATCGAATTCGAATAGCTAGACGATTTATCTATCGAAGGTGAATCAAACAGGGAGTAGATCACGTGCCAGGATAACGTTTTGCAATGTGCGCCTTAAGCAACACAGTATCGTTTAAAATTTCTCGGTACGGCCACAGACCGCTATCCCGCTTGATACACATCATCATGGCTCCCGACATTAATCAAAATAATTTCTTTTTCAGTGATCAGAATTTCCAGCGTAATGCGGTAACTGAGATTGATCGATACCGAATGCAGTGCCGACAGCTTGCCTTTGAGCGGGTGAATTCTCAAGGAAGGGTGATAAGGGTTGTGAGCCAGTAATTCTAAAGTTTTGCGATACGGCTCTTTTAATTCCGGGTGTTTTTGTGCAAAGCGTCTGGCGCGTTTCTTATAACTGTCGGTAAAGACGAGCGTGTAGCTCATTTGGAAAATACGTCATCGACATGCTGATCGACAGTATCCTTGCTGAATTGACCGGCTACCGTATCCTGCCGTGCCTGGTAAAGCGCGGCTTCCAGCTCCATCTCACGCAGATAGTGATATTGCTCGATTTTCATCACAACGAAGCATTCCTTGCCGCGTAGGGTAATAATGTCTTCTGTTTTATCCGCAAGGCTTTCTTCGAGACAAGCAATCCCTTTGGTTTTTAGATCGTTGGCTGTAATCATGATGAGTTAGAGTCGTATGGTTAATCATATTGTTGACTATACGATTCAGGGGGGTGGTTTGTCAATTGCATGCAAGGTATTGACAAGAAACAACTCAGTATTTGGGATTATCTAGTTGTTTGGCTAGTGAAAACAAGAACAGAGCTAGAAGCAATGATCAATTTTATCCACTTGGTATAGGCGCTGGGATAGCGAAGCGTTTGAATCCGGTGCATATGCTACCGGTGGATAATCACTTAGCAGGTTTTGATTGCTGCGTATTTCGATTTCGGATTGGGTGTGCTGCTGATTGCTGGCATCTTGGATGATCATGATCCAGTTGCCATTGCCATGGGTGATCGTTTCGTTGATTTTCCCGGAATATTTCGGGTCATGAATCTCGGTGATGTAATACGTTTTTGCGGCTTCATTGTGCATTTGCGGATATCCGTGGACTTGCAGCGATTCATGATAGATAAAGTATGTGGTGATATCACGCCAGGTATGACGATGCCATTTCGGCAGGTAAAATCCGACATCGCTTTCCAGACATTTCACAATTTCCAGATAGTTCTTATCGCTGCTGCGGTTATAAATCACTTTCTGATTAAGCAATTCCTCCCGTGCGGGTGCTGTCATGCAAGCGGGTAACAAGAGCGCGCATAACAAAACCATCAAACGTTTTTGGGGAGAAAAATGCATAGAAGTTTTAACCGATCCTAGAGTTTCCAATTTTTTGAGAAGGATAATTGGATGAGCAAATTGAATGGTATCAGATACTATTTTGTATTGTACACATGAACGAAAGGTTCAATCTATACTCGACTGTCTTTTTGAGTGGGCATTTCTTATTTTTTGTTTTACTCACAGGAAGAGGGAGCAAGGTGTGGTTTCCTAAATACCGTGTTTAAGGAAGGCCGAAAAGAGGTGTATGCGTTCTGCGGATAATGGCCCGATCTTTCATATCGTTATGAAAAATTCTTGGCTTATCCATAAGGATAATTTATTGAGCCTACCTTGGTTTATAGTAAACTCTCGTTTCGCTTGTTAAAATTAATTTTTTACAAAAATAAATCAGACTCTATTTTTTACTTAGGATTGTTCATGAATACCGAAGATTTTCGTCCCGAAAAAGAAGTTAAAGTTTTTTATCCACCGCAGCGGGTTTTGATGGGGCCCGGACCATCGGATACGCACCCGCGCGTGTTGAATGCCATGGCGCGCCCGACTCTGGGGCATCTGGATCCCGTTTTTACCGAGATGATGGAAGAAATTAAAAGCTTGATGCGCTATGCTTTCCAAACCAAAAATCGCATGACTTTCCCGGTTTCGGGGCCCGGATCGGTGGGCATGGAGATGTGTTTTGTCAATATGATCGAGCCGGGTGACAAAGTGATCGTTTGCAGCAACGGGGTATTTGGTGGACGTATGGTCGAGAATGTCGAGCGTCATGGCGGCGTTGCCGTGACGGTCAATGACAAATGGGGAGAACCGGTCGATCCACAGAAAGTTGAAGATGCGTTGAAAAAAAATCCCGATACCAAGATTATCGCGTTTGTGCACGCTGAGACATCAACAGGTGCTTCATCGGATGCCAAAACGCTGTGCGAGATCGCACGAAAGCACGATTGCATGACCATTGTCGATACGGTCACATCGCTGGGTGGAACGCCGATCAAGGTTGACGAATGGGGAATTGATGCGATCTATTCCGGTAGTCAGAAGTGTTTATCCTGCCCTCCCGGTTTGTCGCCGGTGAGTTTTTCCGAACGTGTAACCGAGCTGGTTAAGAATCGCAAGACCAAGGTGCACAGTTGGTTCATGGATATCAGCTTGTTGTTGAATTACTGGGGATCGGCTGCGCGTACTTATCATCATACTGCGCCAACCAATGCATTGTATGCATTACATGAATCTCTGCTGATGCTGGCGGAAGAAGGCCTGGAACATTCCTGGGCGCGTCATCGTTATAATTATGAAGCGTTAAAAGACGGTTTTGCGACATTGGGTATGGATTATGTGGTTGCAGAGCCCTATCGCCTGCCGCAATTGAATTCCGTTTTTGTGCCGGCCGGTGTGGATGAAAAAGAGGTGCGTCGCCGTCTGCTGGCTGAATATAGCCTTGAAATTGGTGCCGGATTGGGTGATTTTGCCGGAAAAGTATGGCGTTTTGGATTGATGGGCACATCCTGTCGGGTGGATAACGTAATTTTCTGCTTGAATGCGTTGGAAACTGTTTTATCCGATATGGGATTGAAAGTAGAGCGCGGCGCTGCTGCTGCGGCAGCGCATAAGAGCTATGCTGCACATCCGATGTTCTAAGACCCTATTCAGTTAGTTGCAATAGGATAATTTGAAACCACTTTCTTGTCGGGTGCGATGGGGAAGTGGTTCGTTTTTTGTAATCCGGCATGGATAATCCGGTCACTATGGTTTTGGATTTTCCTTTATCGATAGTTGTGGCGGTACCGCTATTATCGTTTTTGTTATCATTCTTCGCCATTTTATGGTTGATTAAGATAAAAGCGGACTGGGTTCTGGATCAACCCAATGAACGTTCGCTTCATTTGGCACCCGTTTCACGCATTGGCGGCTTGGGTCTGCTTTCCGGGGTGATCGTATCCTGGTTGTGTTTCTCGATTGCGATACCTGATTCGATATTGATGGGTATAGGGATGTTGATGGTAATATCATTGGCCGATGATGTGCGGCGAGTTCCGGTGTGGTGTCGATTGATGGTTCACGCAGTTGTTGCTATAAGCTTTTCCATTGGATTTTTATCGGATGCTTATGGATGGGGGGTTATGCTTCTCATGGCTGTGGCGGTTATCTGGATGTCGAATCTTTATAATTTCATGGATGGTTCTGATGGTCTGGCGGGTGGAATGGCGGTGATTGGATTCGGAATCTACGGTTGGCTTGCATATGCGGCAGGCAATAATGATTTTGCTGCGGTAAATTTTTCCCTGGCTGCAGCGGCACTGGCTTTTTTAATACACAATTTTTATCCGGCGCGTATTTTTATGGGAGATGTGGGATCGATCCCTCTTGGATATCTGGCGGCGGTGATAGGCGTGTTGGGATGGCTTGACCATCTGTGGTCGCTGTGGGTGCCGGTACTTATTTTCTCGCCTTTTATCGCGGATGCAACCGTAACATTGATGAAGCGAGTATTTCAAGGAAAAAGAATCTGGCAAGCGCATCGTGAGCACTATTATCAGCGCATGGTACAAAGCGGCCTGGGTCATAAGGATACTGCGCTCGTAGCTTACGGGCTGATGCTGGCGGCAGGGGCAAGTGCGGTATGGGCCAATGCACAAGATGTCGCGTTACAGGTTCGGATTGTGGCGGTTTGGGGATGTGTATATCTGGCATTAATGGTTCTTTCTGATAGGAGTCAGAAGATTCCTCCCGATCGAGGATAAGGGATATGTTTGCCAACCGATACGGGATCCGTACTTTTATCGCTTTTACTCATGACTTTATTGCTGTCGCTGTAGCTTGGTGGTTGGCTTATTTATGCCGTTTCAATTTTGATATCCCGGCGGTGTCAGTCATATTTTTATTGCAGACGCTACCCTGGATCGTGCTGATCCAAGGCGGAGCTTTTTTGTGGTTCGGGCTTTATCGCGGGTTGTGGCGTTATGCCAGTTTGCCGGATTTAAAGAGAATCGTTGTTGCTGTCGCTGTGGGTTCGGTAGCGGTAACCTTGATGTTGTGGTTATTCGGCCTGTTGCGAAATGTGCCCGGTGCGGTAATCATGCTGGCTCCTTTGTTATTGCTGTTGATCATGGGTGGCAGCCGCTTGATATATCGCGCATGGAAAGAACGCCGCCTGTACAGTCTGGAAAGTTATGAAGCGAAGCTGGTATTGATTCTGGGTGCTGGCAGCACGGCTGTGAATCTGGTGAAAGCTTTAACCGGAAGCCGTGAGTGGCATGTGGTAGGTATGCTGGATGATGATCCCAGAAAATTAGGTACGCGTTTGCAAGGCGTGCGTGTGCGCGGGATGATCAAAGAACTTCCGCAATGGGTGCAGAAACTGAATGTCGGGCATGTGATTATTGCCATACCATCCGTTTCTCGGCGAATACACCGGCAGGCTTTGGAAATGTGTTCGGAAATCGGTGTGAAAGCGATGACAGTGCCATCCTATGCGGATTTGATCAGCGGTAAGACAACGGTGTCACAAATTCGTGAAATCCAATTGGATGATTTGCTGGGTAGGGCGCCTGTGGTTCTGGATGACGACGGTTTGCATGATTTACTGACGGGGAAGGTGATTTTGGTGACAGGGGCAGGCGGTTCGATTGGTTCGGAGTTATGCCGCCAGCTCGTCTCGTTTGAACCAAAGCATATTGTTTTCGTTGAATTAAGTGAGTTCTCGCTCTATACCATTCAGGAAGAGTTTTTGGCGCGTTATCCAGCGATGAGTATGTCGTTTGTAATTGGTGATATCAAGGATCACGCCCGGATGACACAATTATTTACGCAATTTCATCCTACCGTGGTTTTTCATGCTGCTGCGTACAAGCATGTGCCGCTGATGGAGCAAGAAAATGCATGCCAGGCTATTTTGAATAATGTGTTGGGTACTTATGTGCTGGCTCAGGTGGCGATTAATTTTGCGGTAGATAAATTTGTTTTGATTTCCACCGATAAGGCGGTTAATCCCGTGAGCGTCATGGGTTCCAGCAAGCGTTTGGCAGAAATGGTTTGCCAGGCTTTACAACAATCAATTTCAAAGCATGTCAATGCTGATCGGGATCATCCAACGCGCCAAACCTGTTTTGTTATGGTGCGGTTTGGCAATGTACTGGGCAGTACCGGCAGTGTAATACCAAAATTCCGTGAACAGATTGCCAAAGGCGGCCCGATTACCATCACCCATCCAGACATGACACGTTACTTCATGTCCATTCCGGAAGCTGCGCAACTGGTTTTACAGGCCGGACTGATGGGGGGTACGCAAGGTGGCGGTGAAATTTTTGTGCTGGATATGGGGGATCCCGTCAAGATCGTTGATCTGGCCAATGATTTGATCCATTTATCCGGCTTGGCGGAAGGGGATATTCGTATTGAATTTACGGGATTGCGCCCGGGTGAAAAGATACATGAGGAATTACTGGCGACGAGTGAAAGTACGCTTCCGACACCCCATCAAAAATTACGTATTGCCCAGGCATGTCAGGTTGATGAGCAGTGGTTGTCGGAGTTGGTGGCTTGGTTGGATAAAGTGACCGTACTAAGCGATCAGGAAGTCCGTGATGAGCTGATTAGGTGGGTGCCCGAATACACTCATAAGGAAGTGAGGCATTGAGTTATTAAAGATTTCTGAAGAATCGATGCTAATGATTGATAATCCGGGTTTCCTGCCTTAACTGAGAATGGTCCATGGTTTTCAAGTTTTCTGTGATGCATCCATTTTCCAGAACTACAATTCGATCAATCTTTTTTAATTGTGGAACCTGTTGATTGAAAATCAACGTGGTGCGATTTTGTATCAATTTTTCTAGAGCGGAGAGCAGTTCTGCGGAATCAGGTTCTTGTGTTGCAAATACTTCATCCAGAATTAATAGGGGGGCATTTTTTAAAAATGCCCGTGCGATGGCGAGTTGAATCAATTGTTTTTTGCTGATTTCATTGCCATCATTGTTAATTTGAGTTTGTAAGCCTTCAGGCATTCGACGAATAAATTCCATAGCATGGGAAGCATGTGCGGCAGCAGTGATTTTTGCTTCATTGGCGCAACGCATTGCGCCGTAGGCGATGTTGCCGGCAATTCTTTCGTCGAGCAGGAAGGGATCGGTGGATACCAGGGAAATATTTCTATATATTTGATTTATAGTTATTTTGTCGAGCGAGTATTCATCCAGTAATATTCTTCCGTTAGAAGGTTGCCGCAGACGGAGTATCAAATCAATGAGTACATTCTTTTCAGTTTCCGTATAACCCTTAATAACAATAACTTCTGATGGCTTAATCGTTAAGTTTATATGGCTCAGAATAGGTTTTGTTTGGATTGAGTCATTGAGGCGTATTTGTTCAAATACCAGTTTGCCGCGGATCTGCTGAATACTGAGAGTGCCTATATCCTGTTCGGGAGCGAGATCCAGAAACGAGAAAGTAGCTTCTATCATTTTCCGGTCGTGTTCAAGTTCTCTGGGAATACTTGCAATTCGCCGAAGCGGGAAAATAAGGAGTAATGCAATGGCTATCAATGCGCCTGCTTCGGATAAGCTCAGCGTATTATTCGTAGCCTGTAATGCCATAATGTAAGTAACAGCGGTAAGCATCAATGCCGCGATAAGCTGACTTGTAGGGATAGCCATGGCCACGATTTTTGCGGATTGCATTTCTGTGTGAAACAGCGTTTCTGAAATTCTTCCAAGACGTTGGCTTTCGTCGGCTTGTCCGCCATCCAGCCTGATTTTCCGGTAATGTTTGACTGACTGTGTAATGTGGCCGATCAAATCTCTCAAAGTTAATAAGTTATGTTGATCGGTTTTGCTGAAATAACTGCGAATCATTTCATGCACTAATATGATGAATGGTGTTACCAGCAATAATAACAACGAGAATTCCTGGTTAAGATATAGTGCGCAGATCAATAATCCCATGATAGAAAGACAATCCTGCACTAACTGGGCAATGTGACGAACTGTGGTCTGAGTGATTCTACTGATGTGAGATACCAATGTGTCGATTTGATTATTGTGGTTAAGATAAGCGTAATAATTTACCGGCAGCGACACAAGCCTGTGAAAAAAATCCATGCGCAAGTCAGTTCCCAGTTTGCCGCTGATCGTGCTGATGTAATAAATACTGATGTAACCAAAAATCCAACGTACGACAAATAATGCAATGATTGTCAATGATACCTGTTGTACCAATGATAAATCCTTCAGAACAAATATGCTTGCTAGCATTTTTTCAATCAGTAGGGGTAGATAAGCCATACTTGCCGCCAAGATCAGCATGGCAAATAAAATGTATAAAAGCGGTCTCCCATAGGGTGCAAGTTTTTTAAGCAAACGAAGATAGAGTTGCGGAAGGGTCATAAGTGTAATTCTACATCAACATACTGTGGTTATTGCATCGTGTAATTTGCTGGAATATGAACCGGATATAGTACAATCGCTGTTCTTTTTAGTGAATGGGGCCGGATGGAAGCGAGCTTTAACAAGTTTGTGAACATCACGGGGTTATGAATGCCAATATTATATACTTCTGACAAAACAAGGGACTTTCCAGGAGCAGTTGTTCCCCGGCGCAAGGGTATCGTGCTTGCGGGCGGTTCCGGAACGCGACTTTATCCCGTCACACAAACGGTATCCAAGCAATTGTTGCCGGTTTTCGATAAGCCTATGATTTATTACCCGCTTAGTACGTTGATGCTGGCGGGTATTCGAGAGATTCTGGTAATTTCTACGCCACGTGATGTTGTCAATTATCAACAATTATTGCGTGATGGAAATCAATGGGGATTGAGTATCAGCTATGCTGAGCAACCTTCACCCGATGGTCTGGCGCAGGCCTTTCTGATTGGCGAGTCATTCATAGGTAACGATTGTTCAGCGTTGGTATTGGGCGATAATATTTTTTATGGACATGATTTTCATGACTTGCTGTTGAGCGCGATGCTGCGTACTAGCGGGGCCAGCGTATTCGCCTATCACGTGCACGATCCGGATCGATATGGTGTGGTTGAGTTTGATGCTGCCGGTAAGGTGTTGAATTTGGTGGAAAAGCCTCAACATCCCAAATCTAATTATGCGGTAACAGGACTCTATTTTTATGATCAGCATGTGGTTGATTACGCTAAAAGCCTGAAACCTTCCAGCCGCAACGAGCTGGAAATTACTGACTTGAATCGTGTTTATCTTGAACATTCTGCGCTTAATGTTGAAATCATGCGGCGCGGTTATGCTTGGCTCGATACCGGTACGCATGAATCCTTGCTCGACGCAAGTCAGTTTGTTGCGACCATCGAGCGCCGACAGGGATTGAAAATTGCTTGTCCGGAAGAAATCGCATTTTTGCGCGGTTGGATTAGTGCGGTACAGCTGGAGACCCTGGCAACACCACTGGCAAAGAATGGATATGGCCAGTACTTGTTGCATGTATTGAAACGTGAATTTTGACTTAGGTATATATCGGATGAAATCGACCCCACTTGCAATTCCGGATGTTCTGCTGATTGAACCCAAGGTTTTCGGCGATGAACGCGGATTTTTCTATGAGAGTTTTAATCAACGTAGTTTTGAGTCAGTTATTGGAAGATCAGTGCAATTTGTGCAAAGCAATCATTCGCGCTCTGCGCGCAATGTTTTGCGTGGCTTGCATTATCAGATCAAACAGGCGCAAGGGAAACTTGCGCGCGTGGTAGCAGGGGAGGTATTTGATATAGCTGTGGATATTCGTCGCTCTTCACCGACTTTTGGAAAATGGGTGGGTGGAATACTGAGCGCCGAGAACAAAAATCAATTATGGATTCCACCTGGCTTCGCGCATGGTTTCGTTGTGCTGTCCGATTACGCCGAGTTTCTGTATAACACCACTGATTACTGGGCACCCGAGCACGAGCGTTGTATTGTTTGGAATGATCCCACGCTGGCCATTGACTGGCCGATTATCGGATCACCGGTACTGTCCGACAAAGATGCATGCGGAGCAACTTTCGAGAAGGCTGAGGTCTATGATTAGCTTGCAATTCTCAGTAGCGAAATTGCAAACATAATCGAATTTTTCTGAATTAATGGCCAAACAAAAAAACATTTTTTCTTGCATTGAGTGTGGTGGGCAAACCCTCAAATGGCAAGGTCAATGTCCGCATTGCCAGGCATGGAACACTTTGATAGAAACGCTGACAGAGAAAGCTGTGTCGCGTTTCAGTCCAGTATCGGAAATCGGTCAGGTACAAAACTTAAGTACTATCGAGGCGCGAGAAGAAGCGCGCTACCCGACCGGTATTGAAGAGCTTGATCGTGTGCTGGGCGGTGGATTAGTGCATGGGGGTGTGGTGTTGCTGGGAGGAGATCCGGGGATCGGTAAATCAACCTTGTTGTTGCAAGCATTGTCTTTTATGTCGGCGCAGCATTCAGTATTGTACATAAGCGGTGAGGAATCCGCGCAGCAAGTGGCGCTGCGTGCTAAACGATTGGCGCTGAACGTACAGTCGGTCGAGTTGTATGCAGAAATTCAATTAGAGAAAATCCAGGCTGTCTTGGTGGAGCGTAAACCATCGGTGGCGGTGATCGATTCGATTCAAACTATCTATTCCGAGGTGTTGCAATCAGCGCCGGGATCGGTTGCACAAGTGCGTGAATGTGCAGCGCAATTAACGCGCTTGGCTAAATCGAGCGGTATCTGCATTATTTTAGTCGGCCATGTTACCAAAGAGGGTGCGTTGGCCGGTCCGCGCGTACTGGAGCATATGGTCGACACTGTGTTGTATTTTGAAGGTGATATGCACTCCAGTTTTCGCATGGTTCGCGCATTCAAGAATCGTTTTGGCGCGATTAATGAATTAGGTGTTTTTGCGATGAGCGAGAAAGGATTGCGCGAAGTGAAGAATCCATCAGCATTGTTTCTTTCGCATCATGACAAGCAAGTACCGGGATCATGCATTATGGTTACGCAAGAAGGCACGCGCCCGCTATTGGTGGAAATTCAGGCTTTGGTCGACGAAGCACGCTCGCCCAATCCGCGACGACTTTGTGTCGGATTAGAACAAAACAGACTGGCAATGCTATTGGCAGTATTGCATCGCCATGCAGGCATTCCTTGCTATGATCAGGATGTTTTTGTTAATGCCGTAGGGGGCGTAAAAATTACTGAACCAGGTGCCGATCTTGCAGTTATGTTGGCGGTGGTTTCATCTCTAAGAAATAAACCGATAGCGGAAAAAATGATTGTGATCGGTGAGATTGGTTTGGCCGGAGAAATACGCCCGGTGCAACGCGGGCAGGAGCGACTTAAAGAGGCCGCGAAACTTGGCTTTAAGCAGGCTATTATTCCATTAGCCAATAAACCCAAGCAGGCCATTGCAGGCATCAATATCATTGCTGTTGGCCGGATCGGAGAAGCTGTTGGCCAGATGTATTGAAATGCTTTATAGGTCAACTGACAAGGAATTCAGAATGATGCCAGGTCTAATAGAGTGAATTTGCAGCGACAGCTTTGGATAATGGGCGGATTATCAGTGGTAGTCATCATTGCGGCTATGTTGCTGCCGCCTATTCCGCAGTCCGTCGAATATCATCTCTTCGCTGATCGACGTGATTTCTTTGGCATTCCTAATTTCAGCGATGTAGTATCCAATTTGGGTTTTTTGCTCAGCGGAGGCGCTGGATTAATGTTTCTGTGGCGAGTTCAGCGAATGCCAACGCAAACTACATTTCATCACGGTAAAGAAAGCTTGCCATACTGGGTGTTGTTTTCCAGTATAGCCTTGGTCGCATTTGGTTCCATCTATTATCACTGGGCGCCGGATATCCATCGTTTGCTGTGGGATAGAATACCTATTGTCATTGCTATAGCCGCGCTGCTGTCTGCAACTTTGATCGAGCGTGGGAGTGCAAATATAGGCCTAAGAGTGTTACCGTTATTGGTAATTTTGGCGGTGTTAAGCGTGCTGTATTGGTATTGGACCGAACAGCAGGGCAGGGGTAACCTAAACTTTTATATCGTGATGCAGTTTTATCTGATTTTGCTGATTATCTGGATCAGCCTGCGTTTTTCATCACGCTACAGCCATGGTCGCGATATCTATCAGGTCATTGCGTTATACGCGTTTGCGAAGGTGGCCGAGTTATTGGATCAATCAATTTTTGCTTGGACGGATGGCTGGGTTAGCGGGCATACGTTAAAACATCTGATTGCTGCGTATGCCGCTTATCGAATTGTACAGACATTGCAAAAAAGGGTGTTGTTAGGATGATGTGTCGGACTGACAGTTTATATATCAGCTGCAGATGTGAGTTAAATAAATGAATATTACAAATTTTGATAGTCAATGCTGAAAAAACATCGGGATTTAATTTTATGTGCAGTTTTGTGATGCATCAGAATCCATCGGTATAGGATAGGGAAACTTAATCCAAATAAAAAGAGAGTACGAAATAAAAATATCGATCAAAGAGAGCGGATACAGAATGTGATTTGATCAGAGCTCTCACAGTGTCATTTAAACGGGTGTTGTTTTGATGCAACACCAATCTAATATTGCCTTGACAGGAAAAAGCACCTTATATAAGCTGCTTAGTGGTCAAATATGACACACTTATATTTGTTAAGCAATGTCAGCGGTAAGCGTTTGAATGAAAATTTTCCAGCCAGAAAAAATGCATTATTTAAAATTTAATAATAAAAATTGGCACGCTCAACCAGAATTTCTTGCAAAAATGAGCAAGATGACAAGTACAATTACTTCGAGGGGAAGATCTTGAGTTCGACAATAATCAAGTTGAACGCTCCGCTAACGCAAGCGTTTGATTTTCAGCCTTCAAGCGAATTGCATCTAACACCGACACCGACACTCAATACGCTAATTCAGCAGTTAGCTGGCTTTGATACGCTAACAAGTGCTTTAGAATATGCAGCGAAGGGAGTAACGGGGTATAACTTTTATGACGCAAAGGGAAATGTTCGTTCAGTTCTGCCATACAAGATACTTAGGCAGAATGCTCGTATTTTGGCTAAGCGTTTGTTCGGTTTTGATTTGCCCCGGGGTAGCCGGGTAGCGATCATCGCTGATACCTCTCCGGAATTTGTTGAGTTGTTTTTTGCATGCCGCTATGCTGGGTTAGTTCCATTTGCAATGCCGATTCCGGTTAATCTCGGAAGCCATGCAATATATGTTCAGCAATTGAGGGGTATGCTTGAAAGTAGTCAAGCGAGTATTGCACTAGCTAATATTGATTACATTAATTTTCTTGATGAGGCGGTAATAGGTGCAACCAGCATTCGCTGGACGGGAACACCGGGAAAATTAAATGAGCTTCCTATACATGATGTAGAACTGCAGCCTAATCATCCAGATGAAACTGCGTATTTGCAATTTACATCAGGTAGTACGCGCACCCCACGTGGTGTAGTTATAACGGAACGAGCCTTGATGTGTAATTTACAGGGTATCGTGCGTAACGGTTTGGAAATAAGATCTGATGATCGTTCTGCATCGTGGTTGCCTTTTTATCATGATATGGGGTTGGTTGGGCTCGTTCTGGCTCCGATGGTTACACAGATTTCAGTAGATTATTTAGCAACTCGGGATTTTGCAATTCGTCCATTGCAGTGGCTGCGGCTAATTAGCAGGAATCGCTGTACGGTTGCATTCAGCCAACCATTTGGCCTTAAGCTATGTACACTTCGTGTGCGAGAATCTGATCTAAAAGAATTGGATTTGAGTTGTTGGCGAGCAGCTGGTATCGGCGCAGAAATGATTCGTCCCGAAACTTTAAGAAACTTCGCTGAGAAATTTTCATCAGCCGGCTTTGATGAGAATGCTTTTTTGCCATGTTATGGACTTGCAGAATCAACACTTGCTGTTACATTTTCAAAAATCAATACAGGATGTAATAGTCTGCAAGTAGATAGTAAGACCCTGATTGATAAAAAAATGGCAGTGAGATTGCAAGCTGATGGTCGAAAACAAAATGAATTTGTAAATTGCGGGCGTCCATTGCCCGGGCATATCGTTAAAATAATTGGCGAAGATGGTCATCAATTATCTGAGATGATGGTTGGAAGCGTACTGGTGCAGGGCGATAGCGTAATGACTGGTTATTATAATAACCCAGAAGAGACGAACAAGGCACTTAAGCCTGGAAATTGGCTCGATACTGGCGATATTGGTTTTCTGTTTGAAGGTGATTTGTTTATAACCGGACGTCGTACCGATGTGATTATAGTTAATGGTCGCAATATTCGAGCGCAAGATATCGAAGAGCTAGCCGAACAGCAACCGGAAGTCAGGTCGCGTGAGGCATCTGCTTTTGGAGTTAATGATGAAGATGGTACCACGACTATTGTACTAGTGATTGAATGCAGACTTACCTCTCCAACAGAACGTCAATCACTGACTACTAGATTGCAGCAGCTTGTTTATATGGCATTTGGAGTCAATTGTGTTGTTGAGCTTGTACCGCCGCATACCTTGCCAAGGACCTCATCTGGTAAGCTTTCGCGTTTTGCGGCTAGACAGGGATATATTCAGAGAACTCAATTAGTTGATCAATTATCTTTTGTAGAGTCAGGCGACAGATAAAAGATATGCGAAAATTAGTAGCTGTAACAGGTGCTACTGGTTTTATTGGCAGCGTACTAATTCAAAGACTCATTCAAGATGGATGGATAGTTCGTGCACTTACTCGGACTATCCGTTTTTCAGATACCGAATTAATTCAGTGGATCCAAGGTGACTTAGAAGATTTAAATGCATTGCATCGTCTAGTTGATGGTGTGGCGTGTGTAATTCATTGTGCTGCAACAGTAAAAGGAAGCTCTTTTCAAGAATTTGAGCGTACCAATATTACAGGAACAGAGAATATTCTGCATATCCTGGTAAAACAAAAGCTTTTCCCTCGCTTCTTATTAATTTCTTCCTTAGCAGCACGCCAACCAGAATTATCCTGGTACGCTCAAAGCAAATATTTATCAGAGCAGAAACTTATTGAACTTTCAAGCCAACTGCAATGGACAATCTTTCGTCCTACAGCTGTTTATGGTCCGGGTGATAAAGAAATGAAGCCGCTTTTTCAATCGATACACCGCGGATTTCTTCCGGTTGTTGGGAAAATGCAAAACAGATTTGGATTAATACATGTATGTGATTTGGTTTCAGCTATTCAAGCCTGGTTAAATTCCAAGAATCCGATCAATGGAATCTTTGAACTCGATGATGGTACACCTGATGGATATAGTTATCAGAGCCTTAAAGTCATAGCACAGCAAGTATGGAAGCGCACAGTATATTGTATTGTGATCCCAGATCTGCTTATCCGGTGTATCGCATTGATTAATCTCTGGTTTGCCCGTTTCTTTCAATACTCACCTATGTTGACCCCGGGAAAGGTTAATGAATTACAGCATGAAGACTGGGTATGCAATAATACCCCTTTGACTAATGCGTTACCTGAATGGCATCCCAGAATTCGTTTACAAGATGTATTATCTGAAGTAATTTAATTTCAAAATTAACTGCACTGAAATAACCTATGACTGAAAGTAATTATGATGAGATCATGAAGTTGCTCTGTGACCGTCTAAGCGATTTAACCAATGCGGATGTATTGATTACCCCGGAAACAAACCTGATCAGCCAATTATCGATTGATTCCATCAAACTGCTCAATCTGATTATGGAAATTGAAGATGCTTTTGATATTTCAATTCCTATAAATGCGTTGACAGATGTTCAAACAGTTCGTGAATTAGTTGATTTGGTACATAAAATTAAAACGACATCATCATAATGAATTTACTTGAAAAGCTAGATGCTGCTGCTGCTGCCAGAAAAGCACTTTTGCCTGATGGAGTGGGCGCGTTTGGTATCCCAATCGAAGAGGTTTTTTCGGCCACTGAAGCTCGAATTGGGGATCGTCGCGTACTTTTGATGGGTACAAATAATTACTTGGGTTTAACTTTTGCTCCGGAATGTATTCGTGCGGCACATGATGCAATTGATAAAGAAGGAACGGGAACCACGGGTTCACGGATGGCGAATGGGAGTTATTTTGGTCATCGAGCATTAGAGAGAGAATTTGCTGATTTTTATCAATGCAGCTCGGGCATTGTTTTTACAACGGGCTATCAAGCGAACTTAGGCGTTATTTCTGGTCTGGTTGGTCCCGGTGATACGGTGCTGATTGATGGCGATTCTCATGCGAGTATTTACGATGGTTGTATTCTGAGCGGTGCGAATATTATTCGTTTCAAACATAATGATATGGCCGACATGGAGAAACGATTGCGTCGTCTGGGTAATAGTGTTGAAACTACGCTCATTATTGCTGAAGGTATATATAGTATGCTTGGAGATCAGGCGCTCTTGGCTGATATCGTGCAATTGAAGAATAAATATGGTGGGCTATTGCTACTTGACGAGGCTCACTCGCTCGGTGTTTTAGGTAAAACAGGTCAAGGTCTTGTTGAGGAAACGGGATTGTTAAATGAGGTTGACTTTATTACAGGAACCTTTAGCAAGAGCCTATGCAGTATTGGCGGATTTTGCGTGAGTAATCATCCGCAGCTTGAACAATTACGGTATGTTAGTCATCCTTATATTTTTACTGCATCGCCATCACCGGCAACAATTGCTTCAACACGAGCGGCCCTCGAACTACTTAGAAAAGGAAGTCATTTGCGTGACAAATTATGGAGCAATTGCCGACAACTCTATTCGCAGCTTAAAGAAGTAGGCTATAAGTTAGGGCCGGATCCGGGGCCGGTCATCGCTGCCGTTGTTGAAACGCCAGGACAAGCACTTCTACTCTGGCAACAATTGCTCGAACATAATATTTATGTAAATCTAATTTTGCCGCCAGCGGCGCCCGAAGGTAAATCACTTGTGCGTTGCAGCGTAAATGCTGCACATACAATGGAGCAAATCAAGTATGTAGGTGATACTTTTGCTAAGCTATATAGCCTGATAAACGCTAAAACATAAATTTCCCTCTATTGATCTATTGATGTATCTGCCATTCTCAGGCAATAAAGAAAAAGTTATGAATGGGGCCTTGTCACCGGATTATGCAGTGGGTCGGACATACTTGACGCTTACACGAGGTCTTACGATGAAAATGATGCAGGGATTAGTAATAACATTATTTTCTGTTCTTTTGCAAGGTTATGCTCTGGCAACAAGTATTGTGTACGATGGATTTACCTGCCTGAATGCAGTTGATTCCAATGATCCAACCCCCAGTATTACGCCGATTCAAAGTAAGTTTGAGGTCATAGAAAATGTCGGGGAAGGGATATATCGTTTAAGTTTGACAGGCGGTATCCCTCGTTTTGTTAATAACAATCAGAATGTGTGTATCGATAGTGCAACGGCGATTGGATACGCAGGAATTCCTGCGGTTGATGGTTTGCCCCGCCCACTGACATCCATCGATGCCACGGCCTATTTCAACGGCCAAGAATTAATTATTGTGATCAGCTCAATGTATACCGACTTGAGCGCGAGAGGGACTCCATTTCTGCCTTTTACTACAAGCTCTGTATTTGCATTTACAAACATGCTCATCATGGAATTTAATCCTAATTTATCTTCGTTTAGCTTGAAGAAAGCACTACGCAATCGTGGATTTACACAGACCAGTGAATCAAGAAATTTAATAGCGCCGTTTCAAGAGACAATTTTGCCATCTTTTAATGAGACGGCACGAGACACTCCCCGGATACTTACTCCGGTATCCAATATAGATTTCTTGCTGCAGTAAGCAGGCGCGCAATTACTGGGTTGCAAAGTTATTACTATATCCGAGGTGCAGATAACATTGATTGGATGATACATCCAAGATATCGATTGCTGGTCAGGATTGATGCTTTTACGCGTTGTAGTGAGTAACAATTTTCCGCTTTATAGCAACTGATTAGCCAAATTCGCAAGGTTTGAGCGCTCACCTTTTTCCAGTCGCACATGCGCATAAATATCGTGATGCCTGATTTTATCGATCAGATAGGATAGGCCATTACTTTGGGAATCAAGATAGGGGGTATCTATTTGATAAATATCACCGGTAAATACAATTTTAGTGTTTTCACCGGCGCGCGTGATGATCGTTTTTACTTCATGAGGCGTGAGATTTTGTGCTTCATCCACAATAAAAAAAACATTTGAAATACTGCGTCCGCGGATATAAGCAAGCGGAGTAATTTTTAGTTTTTCCTGATCAACGGCATCCGTAATCTGCTTATATTCTTTATCTTTCTCAGTGAACAAGCTTTTAATGAATTTAAGGTTATCCCACAGCGGCTCCATATAGGGATTAAGCTTAGAAACGATATCGCCCGGCAAGAAACCAATGTCTTTATTGCTTAAAGGCACAATTGGGCGTGCCAAGTATATCTGCTTGAAATGTCTTTTCTGGTCAAGGGCACCGGCAAGTGCGAGTAAGGTTTTTCCTGTTCCGGCAACACCCTGCAGGGTGGCAAGTTTGACATTCGGATTGGTAATTGCATGCAAAGCAAATACTTGCTCGGCATTTCTAGGTGTAATCCGGAAGGCGGATTCTTTTTCAATACGCTCAATTCGTTGGGATAAAGGATTATAAAATACCAAAACAGAAGTCCGGCTGCTCTTCAGAATAAAATAATGATTGGGTATGGGATCTTGTATACCGATATCGGCGGGCATACAAAAATTCTGGGTATAAATGTTGTCGATAATCCCTTTCGTTAATCCCTCGATTATTGTTTTACCTGTATACAAAGATTCAAGATTTTTGATTTTCCCCGTTTCAAAATCTTCCGCTGGAATATTCAGGGATTTTGCTTTGAGCCGAAGATTGATATCCTTGGATACCAAGACTATTTTTCTGCCCGGATATTCTTCGTTCAGTGAAATTACTGTATTTAGAATACGATGATCGGCTGTGTTTTCTCCAAATACCTCGGTGGCATCCGGTCCTATGGTCTTTCCTTGCATGCACACTTTGAAATGACCGTGATTAGGCTGATCAATGGGAATCCAATTTTGCAACGAATGATTTGCCGACAATTTATCCATAATTCGTATGAATTCTCTGGCTTCAAAGTTCTTGATGTCATTGCCTTTCTTAAAATGGTCAAGCTCTTCCACTACGGTAATCGGAATGGCTACATCATTTTCTTCAAAACTGTAAATTGCACCATGGTTGTATAAGATAACCGAAGTATCAAGAACGAATATTTTCTTTTTTTCCTTTGCTGGCATAAAAAAATTGAATCATTAGAAAGTGAATCGGTCCGGCTACTCCGGAGAGTCAGTAGTTTGAGTGAGGTAGTTTAGCCTGACACTTTTTGTTGACTATAATACGCCTTTTCCAATTCTGCTTGTGGGATGTTGCCAATCGACTCCAGCAACCGGTAGGAGTTATTCCGAAGTAGTCAGTACGACACTGAAACAAGCCTTTGATGATTTCCTTAACACCCGAAAGAATCTCAAAGAGCGAACGCTTTATGATTACCGATGATTGTTGAAAGTCGCATTTGTCGACTGAAAAAAAAGCAATAGGCAATAATCAACATCAACAAAGATATGGTCAGCAAGCGTCAGAACAAAATCGGTACAGAACGAGGCGAGGGCTATGCCAATCTGCCAATGCATTTTTTACGTGCCTTGTTTAATTTTGCCATCGCGCAATACAAAGATGGCAACGGACATTCAATTTTACGGGAAAACCCCGTGATGCGGCTGACGCAAACACGCGCCTGGTATCGGTTAGATCGGCATCAAATTTCATCAGCTGGCACTTTGGTATCAAGCGGTTATTTCACTCAAGCAAGATCAAAATTCAAGCCAATCCGCTCTGGTGGCTGATTATCTTTTATTTCTCTTATTTACGGGACTAAGACGCCAGGAAGTTGCAGCTCTGAAGTGGTCAGCTATTGATTTGAATGACCTATCTTTCACGTTAAAGGATACTAAAAATAGAGAACCGTTGACACTGCCACTGACTGATTTTATTGTCCAACTGTTGGAAAGTAGAAAAGTTATCAAATATTCTGAATATGTGTTTGCTGGTGATGGAAAGGCTGGGTATTTGATAGAAACTCGCCGTCAGGTGCAGAAAGTTACAGAATTTTCAGGTGTGATTTTCACACTACATGACTTTCGGCGTACTTTTATTACCATAACTGAAAACATTGACATATCAGCCTATGCACTTAAACGCTTAGTAAATCACAAGATGTCCAGCGATGTTACCGCGAGCTATATTGTTAATGATGTAGAGCGTTTAAGGAGGCCCATGGAGCAGATATCCTTAAAACTATTACAGCTCCTCAAAGTTTAAGAAGAAAATAAAATTAACCACTTTTCGGTAGATCAAAGTGCTTCTACATAATATTTTTTGGAAAAAATAAAATGACTATAACTGACCCAAAGAAAGTAAAGCTATATCGTATGGTGATGGCAGATCATATTTGCCCTTATGGTCTTAAATCGAAGGATTTACTTGAACGCAGTGGCTTTGACGTTGAAGACCATCACCTTAAGACACGTGAAGAGACCGATGCTTTCCAGAAAGAGCATAATGTCGAAACAACTCCTCAAACTTGGATCAATGGCAAACGTGTTGGTGGATACGGTGAGTTGCGTGAGTACTTCGATGGAAAAAGTAAGAAAAATGACGAGGCTAACTATCAGCCTGTAATTGCGATATTCTCCGTTTCCTTTCTGTTAGCCATAGCGATGAATTGGAAATTGAATGAGACGATCTTAAATTTTCACATCTTAGAATGGTTTATTTCCTTTGCAATGTGTTTACTTGCAGTTCAGAAGCTACAAGATGTTGAAAATTTCTCTACCATGTTCCTGAACTACGATCTGCTGGCAAGGAAGTGGGTTCGCTACAGTTATCTATATCCTTTTGGTGAATTATTTGCTGGGATCTTGATGATCTCAGGTACGTTATTCTGGATATCCTCTCCCATAGCGCTTTTTATAGGAACTGTGGGTGCAATTTCTGTATTCAAGGCTGTGTATGTTGATAAGAGAGAATTGAAATGCGCTTGCGTCGGCGGTAATAGTAAAGTTCCACTCGGCTTTGTGTCGTTAACAGAAAATTTGATGATGATTGCAATGGGAGTTTGGATGTGGATTAAATAAAATTGGAAAGTATTTATATCTACAATATTCAAAATATCTGTAAATGAATAAATCTCTTTTCCAGGAAGTTGCTTATCTCTTAAATTTACAAAATAAAAAAGGCCGATACTAAAAAATAATATCGGTCTGATCGCGGTGGATATAAATTAGCCCAAAGCTCTGCGAGAATAATATCTTTTATCTTTAAAAGCGCTACTAATTGTGGCTATTACCATATAGCCTGCAAAAAATACTATTCCAACATTCATTCCTTCTAAAAAAATCAAACCAACTGATGCCAAAACACATATCAGAACCAAGCTCAGGGGAATTGCTTTGTTATTGTTAACAAGATTATTACGCATTTTAAAACTCTCCAGAAAAAATTCATAAAAAACATCTGAACAAATTAGAATCAAACTTAACGAAAATTTTACAATAAATTCACAAAAAATTCACATTTATTATCACAGATAATTTCTTAATTTTTCTTAATTGAGTCTTTTTTACAACAATTGCAAGAGAAAAAATAGTTTTTATCGTTGTAGTGATTTTCCGTCATCTCTATATTAATGGATCTGAATCGAGTAATAATGAGCATTCTGAAAGATTGGTAATTTTGATTCGCAAAATAATTTTTAGAAAACCCATCGCTTGTCATCTGGGAAAATTTAATAAAGCTCCACGCAACTTCTCCAGTAAAGAAGTTGTTTTGCGATGACAAAGTAATAATTTTAATGAGAACAAGAAGAATCACATTCTTTCGATGTAAGCGCTATTTTTTGGAAATAGGCCGGTTGGCAAAAGAAAGTATTTCCCGCACAAAAGACTGGCAGGTAAGCTTTTCGCTATTTCCATAGCAACCTGTTCGCTAATTTTGAATCCTGTACTAATCTTTAAAATAGTCAGGAGTGAGTGATTTTATGCATACGTCATTACATTGTTAGACAAGAACTGCTTTTTTTCTGAGCTTTTTAACTACACGAAAATTATGGAATAAAGCACCATAATAACTCGCATACGCTCATACAAAAGCTCACCTTTTAAGGGGGGCGAGCTTTTATTCTATTAATAAACCGCCGGATTGTCTGTACAGACTTTCAAGTTTGAGTTAATTTTCTCTGATGTTTGAAGCTTGCTTGCCTTTTTGACCCTGAGTAATTTCAAATGAAACTTTTTGACCTTCCTTCAGAGTCTTAAATCCATTTGAACTAATTGCTGAAAAGTGTGCAAATAAATCTTCTTTCCCATCATCAGGAGTAATAAAACCAAAACCTTTGGAATCGTTGAACCATTTAACTGTACCTGTTGCCATTGCATATCATCCTTTCATAATTATTGGGAAAGCTCCCAACGTGCTATTTGTATCTAAGATTGCGCATGGAAACCAGTACAGCAAAACTTGAACAAATTCTATTTGCCTATCAAGGCGTTATCTCGGATAAATGTGAATTTTAATTATCCGTATTCTTTCTAACTCTATCTGCCTCATCATCTAATCTATCTGCGGTATCCTCGGCATATTTTCTAATTTGTTTAGCTTCTTCTTCTTTTCTATCGGCTATGGCCTCTCCTGCTCGCTCAGTGGCTTTTTTGTTTTCTTTATCTTCTTGTCTGATTTGATCAGCCCTATCTTCTAAAAGATCAGCTTCTTTTTCTGCTCTATCACTTGCAGAGCATGCAATTAATCCAAATACGATTAAAAATATACAGATTATTGGCAGATGGGTATTTCTGATATATTCATTAGCATATCCTAATTAAAATTATCTGAGATTATTAAAATACCGTCTAATTTTCATGAGCGACGTTAATAAGACTAATTTTATTAATTCACTAAGTCTGTTAGCCAGCATACAAACTTGACAAATTTTAGAATAAATAATGTTATCTTGAGTGAGATAATATGTGCCAAACGAAGATGAATAATATGGTTAATAAGGATGCCAGAAGCAAAGCAATAGAATTGCTTATAATAATTTGTGCAATTAAATAAACATCAATGCAAAATGCGATTATAAGAAGCAGCATTCCAAATAATAATAATTTAGAGGCAATTTTTAAAAACTCTTCTTTTACTTTATGTGATCCAGTTTGCCTATGATAAGCAGCGGGAGTCATAACAGAAGCAATAGAAAACGTGGTTAAGATTAAGGCAGATAGATGAAGTTTCAGATTAAAATCAGAAAGTAATAATGTGAAGCCAGAATTAAAAACTGCAATAAACTGAAAGCCGAATAATGCCTGAATGCCTGGTAACACCACCCGGTATTCATTTAAAAGAATTCAGCAGATTTCGTAAATGAAACATTTTCTTCGCTTTCAGTTATTTTCTTAATCTCCATATTCATTATTTTTATATAGCACCATGTTTAATTCTTTGAATAGCAAAGAGGTAGTTTATCTTATTCAAGTAAATGATTGTTCAAATTGATTTGTTAGTCGTATCCTTCACCGTTGCACGTTCTTCTAAGAAATTAAATTGCTTGAATATAATATTTTATAATGTGTAAGCCTTACAGTTTATTGATACGGTCTCAAGCCAAAAAGAAACTGCAGAGCTGCCCAGATCAGATCGATTCAGAATCGCTGAGAAACTAGAGCAGCTTGGCCATAATCCTGATGATAGCTCGGTAGATATCAAAAAGCTTGAAGGTGAGCCGTGCAGTAGGTAACTGGCGTATTATTTTTGAACGGCATGATGTCATTAAAATTATTGCCGTTGAAAAAATCAAACCAAGAGGAGATACTTGCAAATGACACTTCAGAAAATAAAATCTGTTCAAGGTAAAGATGAATATGTTTTGTTACCGAGCGGTTTATCGCACACTGAAAGATCAGATTGAAAAAGAGTTGGCTGTTTTTAAAGCCGATCAGAATACGGAGCAAGCTTATGTTCCATTTGCTCTTGAAGATTATGTGGATAATCCTATGGCTTTGGCCCGCACTAAAGCAGATATTACCCAAGAGCAACGTACGCAGCGAATGGGCGTCAGTCAAGCCTATGTGAGTCAGATTGAGTGCCGTAGCAACAAACTCATAAAATGCTTGAACGTGTAAGTAATGCTATTCACGAAGTGTGTAGTCCCAGTTGAAACCTATTGGGTTTTAACGGATGCTTTGTTCTTGGGGTGTGCGTAATTCTTTCCAGACCGTTTTCAAAAAATGATCAGTGATAAAGACATTTATGAAAATCAATTGAACAAATATCAAAACTATTCCGGCAAAAAATTTCATATCCCTTCGTTTCTAAATAGAAAAAGGCCAATGTATAATAACATTGACCTTCTATTAGCCTAAGAAAATTTAGGCATTAATTTTATGCTGAGAAACCTGTGCTTTTTTAGATATGCTGGCAAATACAAGATAGCCTATAAAAAATAGAGTCCCTAAAACGATATCAGCTTCTATCCAACTTACTTCAGTTTGCATTACTGTAAATGAAGGTGAATCTCCAACCATCATAAGACCAATTAGAGGAACAATGACAAATAAAACGAAAGTAATTTTTGCGGCTGTGAAAATAGTATTCTGACTTTTATTCATGTGAATCTCCTGGTTGGATGTATATCAATGCTATCTTAAAGGGGGCTTGTTATATCTAAGATAACATACTTCACAAAAAGTTCACAATATATTTATGAAATATTCACAACTGTTGATTTGCCTATAAGGATTAATAAGGGATTTTCTTTCTACTTAATGAATGAATTGAGCTTTGAGTGGTGGCAATCTTTTAAGAGCGGCAAATCATCTTAGCAAAAAACCGTTCTCAAGAACGGCAACTCATTAGCCGTCAATTGAAGGTATTCAATTATCACTGCAAATGACCTGCTATGTTTCTTGATGATAATCCAGATTATCAAACTGTCTGGCAATTAGCTCATAATTGGGCAAATGCCGATCCAAACGAAACAGATACAGACGCGATTTCACCAAGCTTAGAGAACACATTATTCGGCTAATCTCATTAAGATCCACCGATTTGTTGGATGCCAAAATATCTACCTGATGGGCAAATAATTACTAGGGAAGCTAAAAACTACCGACCCGCAAATGAAATAGAAGATAGGATTCGTTGCCAAGCAATAGCCAGCACATTATAGGAATTTGATTCCGATATCCATCCTAATCATATTGCCAGATATAAAATATTGCAGCGAATTGGCAACGGCGCTCAATATGACTTAAGTACAATCACTGAATCGATTTCCGAGCTTGATCCGCAAAAAGATTATAGAAAACCAGGGCGTCCGCCTAAAGCAGAGTACTCGATAAAATTTGAAATAACCCTTAAGTCGAAAAAATAGCTATTTTGTTTTCATTTAACAGATGCAAGCTGAGGTTCGCCAAAACGTTTTCCTGATAAGGCTTTAGGAAGCTTAATGCTTATTGATTGGCAAGTTAAAATATCCTTCAGTCCCTAACCCTTTTTTATTTTTATGCGGGTTGCAGCAGTATTGATTCCGTATTAACAACTCACGGAGTCAACCGAGTTTGAGGCGCTGTTGAGCGAAATGAAGCCTTCTAGGGATATTCTCTTCCTGGTCGCCGAGTTTTTACCGATCTGTGGAATGCGCGGCGTAATGACGCAAAACAGGAAGCAGAAGCTATTCGACGGAATCTTATTCAGATTGAGCGCAAAACTGAACAATTCTTAGACCGCATTGCGGAAGCTGATAATTCGATCTTGATTACGGCTTGTGAGAAGAAAATACGCCAACTGGAAGAAGAAAAAATCGAAATTGATGAAAAAATAGCAAAATGTGGTCGTCCACTGCAATCTTTCGATGAAACATTTAGAACCGCCTTCTCATTTCTATAAAACCCGCAGAAACTATGGGTTTCTGATAGGTTAGAACATAGAAGAACCGTACTAAAGCTCGCTTTTAGTGAACGGCTTCAATACTGCCGAAATGAAGGGTTTAGAACCCCTGAAAAGTCGCCCCCATTCTCGCTTTTAGAGCAGAACTGCATGGGTAACAAAGGAATGGTGCTGTTGAGAGGAGTCGAACCTCCGACCTACTGATTACGAATTCTAAAATGTACTGTTTCACATTGTTTTAATATTTTTGAATAATATTTAATCTCATTGTTTTGTATTGATTTTATATAGTATGTTGTTTTAAACTCTTATCTATGGTTTGACGCCTGCTGTCTACATAGTGTCTACATGAAAGGAGATTAAAGCAATGACTACACCTCAAATACTCCCGCACAAAATTACAAAATCCTATGTAGACAAATTGTCTACACCAGAAACTGGCCAAGCCTTTGTGCGTGATTCAGAGTTGAGAGGCTTTGCAGTGCGTATCACCGCATCCGGTTCAAAATCTTTTATCCTTGAAAAGCGCATTGATGGCAAAGTGAAGCGATTAACCCTAGGTCGTTATCCCGAGTTAACCGTTGAGCAAGCCAGAAAAGAAGCGCATAAATTACTAGGTCATATTGCTGTGGGTCGTAATCCGACTGCGGAGAAGAAACAAGAGACTCTGCAACGCACGACATTGAAACAAGCTTTTGATGATTTCGTTAAAATCAGAAAGAATCTCAAAGAGAGAACGCTCTATGATTACAGAAGATTGATGAAAGTCGCATTTGCTGATTGGCAGGAAAAAGCGATGATCGGCATTAGCAAAGATATGGTTACTAAACGCCATAGCAAAATTGGCACAGAAAGAGGAGAAGCCTATGCAAATCTGTCTATGCGGTTTTTGCGAGCATTGTTCAATTTTGCTATTGCACAATATGAAGATGGTAGTGGGCATTCAGTTTTGCGGGAAAATCCCGTAATGCGCTTGACTCAAACTCGTGCGTGGTATCGGGTAGATCGTCGCCAGACCGTTATCAAACCTCATCAACTTTCCCTTTGGTATGAATCTGTTATGTCACTCAAACAAGATCCGATATCCAGCCAGTCTGCAATGGTGGCTGATTATCTCTTATTCCTTTTATTTACAGGTTTGAGGCGTCAGGAAGCTGCAACGCTGAAATGGTCAGATATTGATTTGAATGATCGATCTTTCACATTAACCGATACCAAGAATCGAGAGCCTTTGACGCTGCCGCTAACCGATTTTGTTTTCAATTTGCTGCAAAATAGAAAGACTGCAACAGATTCTGAATATGTTTTTGCTGGGGATGGTAAAGCGGGATATTTGATTGAACCACGCAGCCAAGTACAGAAAGTAATTAAATTATCCGGGGTATCGTTCACGCTTCACGATCTACGGCGTACTTTTATCACAGTTGCAGAGAGTATTGATATATCCGCTTATGCACTTAAACGACTGGTGAATCATAAAATGACTAACGATGTGACGGCTGGTTATATTGTCAGCGATGTAGAGCGTCTAAGAAAACCTATGGAGCAGATATCTATTCAGCTATGGCGATACTTTAAAGTGAGTGAAGAAAAGAAAGTATTGCAACTTCCCATACATCAGAACGCTTGAATATAACATTTAATAACTTATAATATGTGTAAACCTTACAGTTTATTGATACGGTCTCAAGCCAAGAAGAAACTGCAAAGTTTGTCTAGATCAGATCGATTTAGGATCGCTGAGAAGCTAGAGCAGCTTGGCCGTAATCCTGATGATAGTTCGCTAGATATCAAAAAGCTTGAAGGTGAACCGTACTTTCGATTAAGAGTTGGTAACTGGCGTATTATTTTTGAGCGGCATGATGTCGTTAAGATTATTGCCGTTGAAAAAATCAAACCGCGTGGAGACGCTTACAAATGACGCTACAGAAGATTAAATCCATACACGGTAAAGATGAATATGTATTATTACCTATGGCGGTTTATCGCGCTCTAAAAGATCAAATTGAAAAAGAACTGGCTACCTGTGAGGTTGGTGAGGATGCTGAACAACCCTATGAACCGTTTGTTCTTGAAGATTACGTTGATAATCCTGTGGCTTTGGCGCGCATTAAAGCAGGTATTACCCAAGAGCAACTTGCACTACGAATGGGTGTCAGCCAAGCCTATGTTAGCCAGATTGAGCGTCGCAGTAATATAACCAGTAAAATGCTTGAACGGGTGCATTCAGCTATCCATAATGTTGACTAATGCTTGTCGTGTTCTGCTCAATCCTTAATGCCACCGCGAAGCGGCTTGCCCTTGACAGGCTGCCGCTACCCAAGAAAATATTGATGAAGGATTGAAGCTTTCTCGTCTTTAGATTCCTGTAGATCTCACATAGCAACGCATTTACTTATTGCCGACTAAATCACAAAACTGCAATCCTTCATGCAAAACCGAACTTCGGGTGGCGGCAGCTTGTCAAGGGTGGCAGATTCTAGCATTCGCAAATCTCCTCAAGCATGCAAATTATTTGTCCGTCAAATGAGTTTATTTCTCATAGGATGATCTGCCATGCATGTAGAAAACAATCCCGATTTCAAAACCGTCTGGCAACTGGCACACGACTGGGTCGGTGAAAAACCCGATCAAACCGATCCCCACGCAATTTCATCAGAATTAAGGATTGCAATTGATCGCTTAATCCGGGCAATGGGCAGCAAAGAAATTTCCGCTAGGTGGAAGGGTTATAAAATCTTTATCGATGATTCATTCCTCTCATTTATATTTGATTTCTGGCATACCATAAAATTTTACCAATGGCTCATGCATAATAAATTTAGTAAAGATTACTTGGATAATCTCTATGTAAAACGAAATGAAGTCATTACTTGGTGCGACAAAGTTGCCTTACTTGATCCTCCACCTTGCTGGTCACCTAAGACATACACGGCAATTGATCCTGTAATTAGTGATCAGGTAGATCCTGATGATGAAAACAATAGTTGGTACGAAAGAATAACAGAGCGACGCAGGCAACGAGTAGTTTGTATCGAATTGGCTAAACAATTATGGGAAAAGAATCCGGACTTGAATTATGAAGAAATGCAAAAGCATCCCATCATGCAAGAATTTGGCTATTCGTCTACTTTTTCTTCTAAATCATTTAGAAATTTAGTGCGAACTGTCGCGTCAGATTCGGCACAATCTCCTGGAGCGCCAACAAAATCAAAGGATTAAAAAATCGGAATCATTCTTAAAAAAATAGGTAGGTTTCTATTTTTTTAGCATCTTTTATTAATCCGTCACTTGTCGCAAATTGACTTCGTATTCATCAACTCACGGAGTCAACCATGCAAAACCCTTTACTCACTACTAAACAAGCTGCACAAATCTTAGGCGTAAGTATCGCATTCCTGGAACGCGACCGCTGGGCAGGGGCGCGGGTTCCTTTCGTCAAAATAGGTTCGCGGGCAGTTCGCTATCGCCATAGCGATCTGCTCGCTTATATTGAATCTTGCACTCATTATTCAACTAGCGAGTACTGAGGTGTGTATGCACACGTCAGTACATGACAGTCAGAAATTGTTTAGTCCCAGTGAACGCATCGCCGAGAGCATATTAAGTTTACTCGATGAACCGGATGGCAATGATAAACGCTGGCGCGCGCCGATATTCCGGCAATTGCCGAAGCGCTTCGGCAAAATCGTTGCCCACGATTACAAGGAGACTTATATCTTTGACGGCAGGCAAAGCGCCAATCATGGTTTGCTTAATGCCTACGGATCGATCACGAAAAACAGCATTGCACTCAATGCCAGCGATGACCACCTGAAAGATTTGGCGAAAAATATCGTCAAGGAAATGCAGCAAATCAGTCGCATTTATTTGAAGCTGGAACATGCCGTTTCCTCTATGCTGCATCGAACACAAAAGTATGAAATCGACCGATCATCGCTCGAAGATAGAGATATTACGGTTACCGGCATCTATACCCGCCTGACTGATGAAACCTGGTGGTTGCAGCGACTGCGCAAAATTCATGCGCAAAAGCTGGAACAGGATGCTATCCGCTTAGGACTAGTGCATCAACGCGCCGGCCGCTATGTCAGCGATGAAACACTGACAAGACGAAGAGAGCAGAAGAAGCGCATCCGCCGCGTTCTTGATGGATTGTTGGCAACCAACGAACTCGGCCAGTGCTTTACGTTAAGTGAGCTGTCAGAACTGGGTCTAGCCAATCCATATATCCGGCGCAGCGAATTGATGGTGCGCATTTCCGGGTTTGAATACATCGCCAATGAACTGGGACATATTGGTGAATTCTATACCATCACTTGCCCATCCAGAATGCATGCCCGGCATTCCGGCAGCGGTGAACGTAACTCCAAATATGACGGCACTACGCCAAAGCAAGCGCAAAAGTACTTGAACCAAGTCTGGTCAAGAATTCGCGCCAAACTCAAACGCGACAATCTTCCTGTGTACGGTTTCCGCATTGCTGAACCACAGCACGATGGCACGCCGCATTGGCACTTATTGCTATTCATGCCGCCTGAACAAACCGCAGGAGTGAGAACTATCATGCAACATTATGCCTTGCAAACCGATGGTGCTGAACCCGGTGCAAAAATTCACCGTTTCAACGCAACCCCCATTGATAAAAGCAAAGGCAGCGCCGTCGGTTATATCGCCAAATACATCTCAAAAAACATCGACGGTCACGGCCTGGAACAAGATATTGACGGCAGCCCAATACAAGAAGCGGCTGAGCGGGTGGAAGCCTGGGCGTCAACCTGGGGCATCCGGCAATTCCAGCAAATTGGCGGCGCACCTGTCAGTATTTGGCGAGAACTCAGAAGAATTCACAATGCGCCAGAAGGTATTCTGGAACAAGCCCAGCAAGCAGCCGACCAAAACAAATGGTGGCAATTCATTCAATTAATGGGCGGCGTGACTTCCAAACGCAAAGATAATCCTATCAAACTGATGAAAATAGACTCGAAAGAACGGGGCAAGTATGGCGACCCAATAGGCAAGAAAATCTCCGGTGTTGAGACTGATACCATTCAGCTACCGACACGCTGGCATCAATGGCGGTTTGAGAAAATTACAGTTGATACAGAATCAACTGAACGGCGAAGCGCAAAGCGCCTGAGCGGGAGCGACAACGGCAGCGACCGCGAGGCCGTATTTGCGGCGCAGCCGCCTTGGAGTTCTGTTAATAACTGTACGAAATATAATAATGCTACAGATATAAATTCGATTGAATTCAATATATGATTGCAAAAACAGCTAATAATATAAAAATATGTCGTTGTGAGCAGTTAGAACTGAAGACTAAAACCTTGCTCCATGGCTTTTAAAAACTTTAATGCCTTGCTTGTGATTTACTTGTGATTTAAAACCAACATTAGGTGCGTGAAATATAATGTCAGTAAACACTGCAACTAATCATGAAAAATGAGAAGACTCCATGCAATGAATTTTTCATCTCATACATTAATAATGTTGAAAGATACCTCTTTAATAAAACAGCCCAATAATGGAGTGAGGGAATGCCGGATATAATTAAAAACGTATTTGTTAGCCACCATCATAAAGATGATGCTAGTGTTGACGGACTTACGGGCATTCTATCAAAGAAGGGATATCATTTAAGAAATAGTTCGATCAGAGTTAAACCAGCAAATCAGAAGAGGCTTGATCAAAAAAAGATTAGTGATCGCACGATTGAGCGTCTTTTGCGGATGAAGATGCGATGGGCTAGTCAGGTGATAGTTGTAATCGGGAAAGAGACTCATACAAGATCATGGGTGGACTGGGAAATAAAAGCGGCTCATCAACTTGGGAAGCCAATAATTGGTGTTTATGAAAATGGTCTAAAGGATCAGGTTGAAATCCCTACAAACTTGCGAAAATATGCTACTTCCATAGTTGGTTGGAGAGGTGATTCAATTATTGATGCTCTAAGCGGTAAAAGCTTATTTCAAAATCCCGATGGAACGCCATCACCTAAGAAAAATGGCGGAAATGTAATATGCTGATAGAAACAAATTCAAATTTGTATACATATGTTATTACAAGAGATTTAGGTTTTGCACCAAACCCTTTTCACGGCCTGTGTACATTAGCCACATGTAAACCGGGTATACGCAAGGCTGCGAAAGTTGGCGATTGGATTTTAGGTATTGGAGGAGCTGAGCTCAAATCTGTTAAAAGAAAATGTATATTTTTGATGAAGGTATCAGAAAAAATTTCCTTTCAAGATTACTGGGATAATTTTAATTATAATCTAAAAAAACCAGTACGTAATGGAAGTCAGGTGCAGATGTTGGGAGATAATATATACCATCGAGATAAAAGTGATGAATGGCTACAAGAAGATTCCCATCATAGCAAACCAGATGGCACTCCGAATTTCGAAAATTTAGTTCGAGATACTGGAAGATGTGATCAAATGTTAATTTCAAATTATTTTTTTTATTTTGGAAGTGAAGCAATCAACGTAGATCTGGATTCAATTGTGTTTGGGAATGTTCGTAATTTTAAGAAAACAATTCTTTCTGATTCCGTGAAAGGCCGAGAATTGATTAACTCAATATTTCAAAAAAATAAAAATAGAAGAAATTTAATTATTTCAGATCCATATCATTTTATGGATTCCCATAAACGTGTTGATCAACGCAGCGGCAAGCTTTCGGAATAAGCGAAAGTTTATCCTTCAATTGAGGGCTGGGACAGCTAAATGTTGTACTAAGTTTAGGATTTTGAATTAAATCAAAATATAGGGATTCGGATAAGCTATTAATGAGCAAAATATTTTCTCCGCCTTTAGCAGTTTTCTTCGTCTGGAACCCTTTAGATGCTGGCATGGTTAATCCTATTCTAGATGCAGTTCGAAAGAATTTTGGGCGTGATAAGGTTAAACCTTTCTCAAGAGGATTGAACATACCATTATTCTTTTTTAGCTCACAAAATTGTAATGACATTCCAAATAATGTTCCAAAGCCAATTGCCGAGAGGAACGTCGTATTTATTTTTACAAGTGTTAATACTATAGGACGCCCAAATTGGTCGAACTATATAGAAAATTTTCCAATATCAAATGACATTAAAATCGTTCCAGTTGCAACAGATAAAATTGGACTTACACATAGTGGCACGCTTCTCGGCGTGAATTGCATTCGATCTTATGATTGGGGGAGCGAGAATAAAGAGTATCATGCAATAGTCTCACTAGCACACGAGATTTACCGATTTGGCTTCTCATCAATTAATTATGAAGAGGCAGGTAAAGAATCATCGGTGAATATATTTCTAAGCCATGCAAAGGCGGATGAAACAGGCCTGTCACATGCTGAGGAAATAAAACGAATCATAGATAATACAAATATGAATCATTTTTTTGACACGACTGAAATCTCGCCAGGCTATCTTTTTGGTAGTGAAATTGAAAAATACATAGTCAATTCTACATTGCTAGTTATTGAAAGCGACGAGTACTCTTCTCGCTATTGGTGTCAACGTGAAATTTTAACTGCAAAACGCCTTAATCGACCGATTGTCGTTATGAATTGCCTTGACGATTATGAAGATCGTATCTTTCCTGCAGCCTCTAATGTTCCTAGGGTGCACGTTTCTGCTGGTACCCCTTTAAATGAAAAGGATGCACTACGTGTTCTATCTGTCACTATAATTGAGACAATTCGTCATTGCCATTCAATGCGCTGTCTCGAAATGTATAGATCCGAAGGATGGATTGATAAAGACAGCGAACTAATCGCTCGTCCTCCTGAAATTCGTCAGGTGCTTGCTTTGAAAAGGAAAGGGAAGAGAAAAATATGCTATCCAGAACCGCCAATTTATTCTGATGAAGCAGATTGGCATCAGCAATTGGAGGTCGATAGTTTTACTCCTCTCTGGAATGTTTCCGAACAAAATAACCTTGCTTCAGTGAGAGTAGGTATCTCAATCTCAGATGGTTCAGAAAATGGTTATCATATAAACCACATACATTCAGATTATCTGGTTTCATTAGCACAAGACCTATCAAGACATTTGTTAGCGCGCTCTGCAACACTATTATATGGAGGAGACTTACGACCTAATGGATTTACAGAATTTATTCTTAATGAGGCTGCAATCTTAAAAGAGCGAGTTAATAGAGAGTTACCTTTCATAGAAAATCATTTGGCTTGTCCATCATTGTATGTCTCCGACCAAGAAATCGTAGAATGGAGAGCTCGCTATCGTCAGATTATGCATACAAAAGTATATGACATTCCTGATGATATAGCTAACGGGACATCCAAATATTCATTTTTACCGTCCGATACTACTCAAAACTCATATATTTGGTCTAGATGTTTGACCCAAATGCGAGAGAAGTCAATTTCTTCTTCAACACATAGAGTTTGTGTAGGCGGAAAACTCTCTGGTTACACGGGGAAAATGCCTGGTGTTTTAGAAGAAATAGTCATAGCATTCGGTACTAAAAAACCTCTTTTCTTGCTAGGAGCATTCGGTGGAGTTGTAAGTGAAGTTTGCAAAGTCATATTAAATAACAAAGTGCCAGAATCACTTACCGAAGATTGGCAAATATTACACAATGCTGGTTACAAAGATCTACAAGATCTAGCACGTTCATATGGACAGGACTGTAACTATGAAATAATTGTAAAAAACATAGCTCAACTCAAAGTACCAGAGCTGTCAACACGAGCTGGTCTTGAAGAGTTTGAATATTTGAGATTGATGTCGTCTCCTTTCATTGACGAGTGTATATATTTAATTTTAAAAGGACTATCAAAGTCAATTACTTAAGAAAGAGGTTATATAAGTTTTTGTTTCAATGTAGAGTTTAAATACCGTTATTCCATATATAGATAAATTCGTACTTAGATGCTAGGGTCTGTTGACGTTTTGAGATAAGTATTTAATAGATAGAAACAAACTCGTAATATTGGGGTTCCCATACCACCAACAAAACGAGTTTGCGATGCCCCGATTGATGCTCAGTGATGAGTTCTGGTCGAAGCTGGAGAAGATTCTGCTTCAAGAAGCGATATATAACAAGCGCAATCTGCGCATGACAGTAGAAGGTATGCTGTATCGAATGCGGGTTGGCTGCCCGTGGCGAGACTTGCCTGAGGCATTTGGAAGCTGGAATTCCATCTACAAAAGATTCAATGCGTGGTCATTAAGCAGCAAATGGTTAAGGATTTTCAAGGCGTTGTCTATTGATCCGGATTGTGAATGGGAATTTATTGATGGCAGCTATGTTAAAGCGCACCAGCATAGTGCAGGCGCAGCGGACAAGGAACCGCAGGCGATCGGGAAAAGCCGCGCAGGCAATACCACAAAGATTCACCTGGCGGTTGATAGTTATGGTTTACCAGCCGATTTTGAAATCACCGGTGGAGAAGTCAATGACTGTTCTATAGCACCTGATTTGATTGCCAAACTGCCTGACGCGAAAGCGATTGTTGCGGACAAAGGCTATGACAGCGAATGTATACGAGGACAGATAACGAAGAAAGGGGCTCGAGCTGTGATACCGAGAAAGCGCAACTCGTTGAAGGGCAACGCAGATATGGATTGGGGTTTGTATGGATACCGACATTTGGTGGAAAATGCTTTTGCCCGGCTAAAGCAGTATCGGGCAGTAGCGACACGATACGACAAACTGAAGAGAAATTTTGAGAGTATGGTAGCCATGGCATGTGGATATCTGTGGCTACCTATGTGAAATGTCAACAGACCCTAGGCTTTTATTTCACTAGTAGAAATAAATTGAACGTACGATTTGAATAATAGTAAGTCAGTTCTGAAAGTCACTAATAATGAGGGATTGCTTGATTGGTATAAAAGCACTATGAAAATTATAAATCCAAATAAATTGGAAGAAATGAATGGCTCAATTCCACTTCAAGAATATGAAAGGTTAATAGTTGATACTGATAAATTTCCCGAAGAAGAAATTATCCCAATCCTCTTAGGAATCTATGGAGAAGTTGGGAGTATTATGACCGCCTCAAAAAAATATAGCCGGGAAAATAAAGCTTATGCGCACTTTCGAGACTCGGTCCAAGAAGAGTTTGGTGATGCACTTTGGTATTTCTCGGCTCTATGTAGGCGGTTGGGTGCGAAACTTGGTGATATATTTGAATCTGCAATTGATAAATCAAATGTCAAAGTAATTGCGGCAAATGATCATGATGATGCTCCTATTTCACACATAATTTCTGTTTCTAAAATAGATTCTTTAGACGCAGCTTTAATTGAACTGGGTCAATCAACCGCAAAATTACTTAAAGTGGACAAAAACTCCATTGATTTTAGAGAAAATTTAGTAGAGTTTGCGCTATTATATCTTCAAGCTATTCAATCAATAGACATTGTTTTTGCCAATGTAGTTAAAGGTAATTTAATAAAGGTGCGTGGTCGCTTTTGTCCTCCTGAAGCGCAAACTTTATGTGATCTTGATGCCTCCTTTCCCGAAGAGGAACAGCTCCCTAGGCATTTTGAAATTCATATTACTCAAAGAAAGAGTGGACAATGCTATTTAAGATGGAATGGAGTTTTTATTGGTTCGGCTTTGACTGACAATATACTTGACCCCGACGGATATCGTTTTCATGATGTTTTTCACTTTGCTCATGCTGCGATTCTTCATTGGTCGCCTACTTTTAGAGCATTGATTAAGCAAAAAAGAAAAAGCAATGCTGTGTTTGATGAGACGCAAGATGGAGGTAGAGCTATCGTTGTTGAGGAAGGTCTAACTGCTTGGCTTTTTGCTTATTCTAAAGGGCTTGATTATTTCGAAGGGCACAAGGGAATATCTTTCGATGCCTTGAAAATTATTCAAAAATTTGTTCATGGTTATGAAGTTGAACAATGTTCACTTCAATTATGGGAAGATGCAATTCTTCAGGGTTATTCAGTTTTTAGGCAGGTTAGGCAACATAATGGCGGAATAGTAATAGGTGATAGGGCAAAAAGAAAGATTAGTTTTCGCCCATTTGGAAAAGAAAATGAAAGCTGAATTATTTGTTAAAGAGCTTTGTAATTTATCATTTGAGAATACATTCAACCCATACTCTGATCGTTGTGAGGTTTATGATTTTCTTGATGCTCCCCAAAAGAGGAGAATTTTGCTTGAACAGATGCTAAAAATGGCGAATAAAGTTGAGATTGATTCTATATGGATCGGAAGAGATTTAGGATACAGAGGCGGGAGGCGTACGGGCTTAGCTTTAACTGATGATGTACATCTTTATCATCATGTAAGAAGATGGGGTATTGAGGTTGACAAACTTACCAAAGGTCAGGCAGCCCCGGAAAGAACGGCCGCGGTAATATGGAGTGTTCTTACATTGATATCAAGCCCTGTTTTTCTTTGGAATGTTTTTCCTTTGCATCCTTATGAGGCGGGTGATCCTTTTAGTAATAGAGCACATAATTCGAAGGAGAGAATTGCCGGAGAAGCACTGCTAGTTTTGCTAATTGATATTCTAAAACCTAAGAGAATAATAGCTATTGGTAATGAAGCTCAAAAAGCGGCAGTTCGAGTTTTTAAAAGTGGTAATGTCGTAAAAGTAAGACACCCTAGCTATGGAGGACAGAATATGTTTATCTCGCAAATTCAGTCCTTATACAATCTTGATGAATCTAGTGAGTTGGTTATGTCATTGTTTAATTATAACGATATTTGAAGATGACATATTCCATATCTGATGGCTTAATGTATTTCTTATAATATATAACCTATTAATCTCACGTTTCAATGCTCAGAATCTGATTTGAGAATTCTGATTACAAATAAGTTAAGCTTATAGTGTCATTATATTTTATTAAATATAAATTAAAGTCATATAAACATATATAATATGTTTTCTAAAACCACCTATTCAGCTGGCTGAGCAAAAAAACCCGCTAATTTAAATCCTTTTCCATCTTCATTTATTACAACTATTTTTTCATAAAGTGATACTGAAGTATAAGTATTTTTATATGTAAATCCATAAATAGCACCTTCATAACCAGTAGGGTCATTTGTAGCATATCCTTGATCAATCAAGGCCTTGCTTTTTCTTTTGCCAAGCATTTGCCTGCCAAGTGTTAAGTTTGATACAAATCCATCTTTTGTGACTCGTTTTTGATACCATTTGCTCGTATAAGAATCATAAATAATTGAATATTTGCCTTCAGCCACAAGATCGTTAATCTTCGCGGCAGAACTTTTCGCATCCCCCGCTTCATCTGCTAAAGTAACACTAGGAACAATAAGTAGAAAAACTAAAAATATTCTATAAAAAAAATTATAATACATGGTTAGCATCCTATGTATTAGTTGCATTCATTTATAATCTTTGAAATGGGAGGTATTTTTGAATAATCTGTAATAGTAATTTGTTGACAATTATTATTAGCATTTTGAACATTATTTTCCAATTCTTCCTCTGCATCTACGTGAAAGTTAGGTGAGTTAGCATTGTAATCTCTTGTTTCATTATTCGGAAGTTTTTCAAGGAATATTTCCTCTGGGTTATGCAGTACTGTATTGGAAAAAACTGACACAGCAATCACTACTATTTCAATGATCAAGGCTTTAAATAACAATTTTCCATGGTCTGGATCTGGTAACAACCTAATGCCAGAAACATGCATTAAAGTGAGAATTGCAGTGAGAATAAAGATAATTACACAAGTCCATTTAATTACATCTATAGGATTCAATGACTTCACCTTATTGGTAGACACATACACTATGGACGCGAGCTGTTGTAATACTTTTATTTGTTAGAATCGCAACAATTTTGCGATCATGCCTGTCCGAATGTATGAATATCTCAATTAAATATTAAATTTTTTTATAAATTATTAAACAACTTCTCTTTAAAATTTGGCGATCCACTATTAAGGAGCTCAGCCATCCTCTTTTAACGAGCGTTTGAGCGCATTTTTTTATTTTTTTATGTACTGTCTACATTGCGTCTACTTTAAATATAAATTATAGATTTATTTATTTTAATTAATTGATTTAATGGTGCTGTTGAGAGGAATCGAACCTCCGACCTACTGATTACGAATCAGTTGCTCTACCAACTGAGCTACAACAGCCCGGCTTAAATCAAGCGAGGTATTATAGATGGTTGAGTAATTGCGGGCAAATGATAACGGTTTGAACACAATAGTTTGTGTTTTGTTGTGTTTTTATTACCGCAAAATGAACTTTTCCTTAGGGTCTGTTGACGTTTTGAGATAAGTATTTAATAGATAGAAACAAACTCGTAATATTGGGGTTCCCATACCACCAACAAAACGAGTTTGCGATGCCCCGATTGATGCTCAGTGATGAGTTCTGGTCGAAGCTGGAGAAGATTCTGCTTCAAGAAGCGATATATAACAAGCGCAATCTGCGCATGACAGTAGAAGGTATGCTGTATCGAATGCGGGTTGGCTGCCCGTGGCGAGACTTGCCTGAGGCATTTGGAAGCTGGAATTCCATCTACAAAAGATTCAATGCGTGGTCATTAAGCAGCAAATGGTTAAGTATTTTCAAGGCGTTGTCTATTGATCCGGATTGTGAATGGGAATTTATTGATGGCAGCTATGTTAAAGCGCACCAGCATAGTGCAGGCGCAGCGGACAAGGAACCACAGGCGATCGGGAAAAGCCGCGCAGGCAATACCACAAAGATTCACCTGGCGGTTGATAGTTATGGTTTACCAGCCGATTTTGAAATCACCGGTGGAGAAGTCAATGACTGTTCTATAGCACCTGATTTGATTGCCAAACTGCCTGACGCGAAAGCGATTGTTGCGGACAAAGGCTATGACAGCGAATGTATACGAGGACAGATAACGAAGAAAGGGGCTCGAGCTGTGATACCGAGAAAGCGCAACTCGTTGAAGGGCAACGCAGATATGGACTGGGGTTTGTATGGATACCGACATTTGGTGGAAAATGCTTTTGCCCGGCTAAAGCAGTATCGGGCAGTAGCGACACGATACGACAAACTGAAGAGAAATTTTGAGAGTATGGTAGCCATGGCATGTGGATATCTGTGGCTACCTATGTGAAATGTCAACAGACCCTAATGACCAATTCAATATTTTTCTGACAATTTTCGCTTAAGTTCGGCGAATTTCGTTAAAAATCTGTACATTTTTGATGCAACGGTACATAATTCACAAATGGATTCAGAAAAGACAAAAGCTGATAATATCTTGATTATTCATGGGCCCAACTTGAATTTGCTTGGTGTTCGTGAGCCCGAGCTATATGGCGCTACAACATTGGAAGATATTAACAGAAATTTAAGTAAATTAACTGAAAATACTGCGTTTAGACTGGATTTTTTTCAGAGCAATGCTGAATCGGCATTGATTGAAAGAATTCAGCAAACGATGAATGATGGAACAAATTTCATTATTATCAATCCGGCGGCCTATACGCATACCAGTATTGCCATGCGGGATGCGATTGCCGCAGTCAAGCTGCCATTTATCGAAGTGCATTTATCGAATATTTATTCTCGCGAATCCTTTCGTCAACGTTCCTATTTTTCGGATTTGGCGATTGGTGTGATCAGTGGTTTGGGTGCTAAGGGTTATGAATTGGCTCTGAAATATGCGATGACGTCTTAAGAATCTGTTGTTGACAATAGTTATAAAACTTCCTTACGGCGAGACAATGTCTCGGGAGATTGGATATGGATTTAAGAAAGCTGAAGAAACTTATTGAGTTGGTTGAAGAATCGAGTATTGCTGAGCTGGAGATTACGGAAGGCGAGGAGAAAGTGCGTATCAGTAAATCCGGTGCAGGTGTGCAGAACTATGCCTTCATGCCACCCGCTATGGCGGCAGTGATGCCTCCGGCTTCGCAACCAGCGCCGGCAGCAATTTCTGAAGTCAATGCATCGGCTGAAACAGCAGACGCAAACAATAAATCCATCCCCGATGGACATATTGTCAAGTCTCCGATGGTGGGCACGTTTTATCGAGCGGCATCGCCGGGTGCCAGCCCATTTGTTGAAGTTGGACAGAGCGTTAAAGTCGGAGACACACTTTGCATCATTGAGGCAATGAAATTGCTCAATGAAATAGAAGCGGATAAAAATGGGGTCATCAAAGCGATCTTGTCAGAGAATGGGCAGCCCGTTGAGTACGGTGAGCCTTTATTCGTGATTCAATAATGCTCTGAATAGAGATCGGATAGCTATGTTTGAGAAGATTCTTATTGCAAATCGCGGTGAAATTGCGTTGCGGATTCAGCGCGCATGCCGTGCGATGGGCATCAAAACCGTGGCCGTACATTCGGAGGCTGATGCAGAAGCCAAATACGTGATGCTGGCCGATGAGTCGGTTTGTATCGGTCCTGCACCTGTCGCACAGAGTTACCTGAATATACCGGCCATTATCAGTGCCGCCGAGGTTACCGATGCAGAGGCTATTCATCCGGGTTATGGATTTTTGTCAGAAAATGCGGATTTTGCCGAAAGGGTTGAAAAAAGCGGATTTGTATTTATTGGTCCAAGATCAGAAACCATTCGGTTGATGGGAGATAAAGTCAGCGCAAAGAATGCCATGAAAAGTGCCGGTGTTCCGTGCGTCCCGGGATCGGAGGGTGCGTTACCGGAAGACCTTGATGAGATAAGGAAGATTGTCAAGGAGATCGGCTATCCCGTAATTCTTAAAGCCGCAGGTGGGGGTGGCGGGCGCGGTATGCGGGTGGTGCATACCGAAGCTGCGCTCTCCAATGCGGTTGTCATGACACGGAATGAAGCCCAGTCTGCATTTGGCAATCCGACCGTGTATGCAGAGAAATTTCTGGAGAATCCGCGCCATATTGAATTTCAGTTATTGATTGATGAGCATGGTCATGCCGTTCACTTGGGCGAAAGGGATTGCTCCCTGCAACGCCGCCACCAGAAAATTCTCGAGGAAGCGCCTGCACCCGGAATATCCGAGAAATTGCGTAATAAAATCGGTGAACGTTGTGCGGATGCGTGTCGCCGAATCAAGTACCGGGGCGTAGGAACGTTTGAATTTCTGTTTGAGAATAACGAGTTCTACTTCATCGAGATGAATACCCGCTTACAGGTGGAGCATCCGGTAACAGAGGCGATCACGGGTATCGATCTGGTTCAGGCGCAAATCAATGTTGCAGCGGGTAATGTATTGCCGATCCATCAGAAAGATATCGTGTTCAAGGGTCATGCCATTGAATGTCGCATCAATGCGGAAGATGCTTACAAACTGACACCTTCTGCCGGACGAATCACGCAATATCATGCGCCAGGCGGTCCGGGGGTACGGGTTGACTCGCACGTTTACCATAATTATATGGTGCCGCCATACTATGATTCAATGATTGGCAAAATCATTACTTATGGCGATACGCGTGAGCAAGCGATTGCACGCATGCGGATTGCGCTGTCTGAAATGGTGGTGGCCGGAATCAAAACCAATATCCCATTGCATCGTGACTTGCTGAATGACGCATCTTTCTTGCGCGGTGGGGTTTCAATTCATTATCTGGAACAGAAGCTTGCGTTGCACAATAAAACCAAGACTGATTGAGCGCCGGATTTGATTGTAAGCCGCTTACAATAAGTATGTCCTGGGTTACGTTAATTATCAAAGCTGATGCAACGAATGCCGAGTTGTTGAGCGATGCATTGATGGAGCAGGGCGCGTTATCGGTGGACATTCATGATGCCGCTGCCGACACGCAAGACGAGCAAATGTTGTTTGGAGAACCTGGTGAGCCCTGCGATGAAATCTGGCGCAATGCTGAAGTTTCGGCACTATTCAATCAGGATGTCGATATGAATGAAATTCTGCACAATGTGATGAATAGCGTGCAGCCGGAAGGACAACTGGATTTTCGCTTGGAGCGCATTGAGGAACAGGATTGGGTGCGTCTGACCCAATCACAATTTGATCCCATTCGGATTTCGCAGCGATTATGGATTGTTCCCACTTGGCATCAGGCACCTGATCCTGATGCGATTAATCTGATACTGGATCCGGGTTTGGCTTTTGGAACCGGTAGCCACCCCACGACGCAATTGTGTCTCAGTTGGCTGGATCAAAATTTGCAACCCGGGGATAAAGTCGTTGATTATGGCTGCGGTTCCGGAATATTGGCGGTAGCTGCTTTAAAACTGGGTGCCAGTCACGTCGCCGGTATTGATATCGATCCCCAGGCAGTTAAAGCCAGTCAGGAAAATGCAATCAGGAATCATTGTTCTGCGCCTCAATTCTTTTTTACAACCGACCATCGGGCGGTTACACGCGATATGCAACCACAAGGACAGGCGGATATCGTGGTTGCCAATATTCTGGCGAATCCTTTAATCATGCTGGCTCCGGTTCTAGCGCAGTTGGTTCGACAGCAAGGCTTCATCGCACTGTCCGGAATCTTGCAGCAGCAAGCTGCAGAAGTTAAGCGCACCTATCAACAGTGGTTTGATATGCACAGTGGCGAAGAGCAGCAAGGGTGGGTGTTGTTAACCGGAAGTAAAAGGTGAAATAATTACCGCTTTATCGAGTCTTCGGACCCGGCCGATCACAAATCACTGATCAATTTAACGTGCTGATCCAACTCAGGCAATAACCTATGGCGCTTGTAACACTTTGTCCCGGTTGCAGTACCACCTTCCGTGTGAATGCCGCGCAATTACAGGCGCATGGGGGCGACGTGCGTTGTGGGTGCTGTCAACGAATTTTCAATGGATTTGCCACGCTGATTACGGTCAACGAATCGGCCATCGAATATACATCGCAGATTCAATTGCATCCCTTCAGCACGTCTGAAGTTGCGATGGAAAACCAAGCTGCTTCCGAGGACTCGGATAGTCCGATCGAACCGCAAGTTATCTCAGACTTGAATCAGGAAGTCACTGAAACTACAGAAATAACAGAAACTGCTGCAGATCAGTTATTTGTAGATGAAAAACCGGATAAGCAGTTATATTTGAAGTGGGGGCTGGTAAATGTTCTTTTGGGGTTGTTCTTGATGGGCCAGATTGCCTATAGCTATCGCACCGAGCTGACCATGATTGCGCCGGAAATCAGACCCCGGTTGGAACGACTGTGCGAACTCTTGATGTGTGCAGTGCCCTATCCGCAAGATATCGACCGGATCGGCATCGAATCATCCGAATTACAGAAGAATCCTGCACAACAGCCTGAAGTAACCACGATGTACGCGACCATCCATAATTACGCATCTTTTCCACAGGCTTGGCCTGCATTGCAACTGTCGTTGCTGGATGCACAAGAAAAATTAATTGCCAGTCGCATTTTTACGGCACAGGATTATTTGCAGGAAACGGATAAGTCATTGCAATTTATTCAACCTCATCAAGAAATAGAGATTCGATTGGATTTTAACAGCGGTCAACTGGATGCACTCGGTTATCGCCTGCTCTTGCTCTATCCCTAAAGTCATGTAGAGATAGCTTAGAAGCCATCTGACCCGCTGCCACATTGCGATGGCAGAGTTACCGTACCGAGTTCTTCCTGACCAACAGTGATATTTCCGGGTAGTGCCGTAACGGCTGATGCGTATTTTGTTTTACTGGATTTCAAGCAGTATAGCGAGCATAGCTAAGGCAACAGACAACACGGGCACTGTCAGCACAATACCTACTTTTAAGTAATACCCCCAAGTGATAACCATTTGTTTTCGTGCGAGAACATGCAGCCATAGTAAAGTTGCGAGGCTGCCGATCGGAGTAATTTTTGGTCCCAGATCGCATCCTATTACATTAGCGTAAATCATAGCTTCCTTTATTGTACCGGTTGCACTGGTCGCATCAATTGACAATGCGCCAATCAGTACCGTGGGCATGTTATTCATGATGGATGATAAGAAGGCGGCTAGAAAACCGGTACCAAATGTTGCACTCCATACGCCATTACTGGCAAAGATATCAAGCAGACTGGTCAGGTATCCGGTCAAACCTTCATTGCGCAAACCGTACACCACTAAATACATTCCCAGTGAGAAAATAACGATTTGCCACGGTGCTTCGTGAATTACCTTGCGCGTGTTAATAATATGGCCCCGCGCTGCCACTGCGAGTAGTATTATCGAGCCGGTTGCTGCCACAAGGCTGATGGGCACACCGAAAGATTCCAGGCCAAAAAAGCCGATTAGCAGTAATGCCAGCACCACCCAGCCAGCGCGGAACGTTGCCAAATCACGTATTGCTTCATTGGGTGCCTTGAGTTGGCTGACATCATATTTCGCTGGAATGCTGCGGTGGAAATAGAGAATAAGCACAGCCAGACTTCCTGCTACTGAAGCAATATTGACGGGGATCATCACTGTGGCGTACTGGGTAAATCCGATCTTGAAATAATCAGCTGAAACAATGTTAACCAAATTGGATACCACAAGCGGTAAGCTCGCCGTATCGGCAATAAAACCCGCAGCCATGACGAAGGCAAGTGTCGCAGCCGGGGTAAATCCAAGTGCCAGCAACATTGCCATCACGATCGGGGTTAGAATTAAAGCTGCCCCGTCGTTAGCGAATAAGGCCGAAACAGTTGCACCGAGCAAAACAATATATACGAATAGTAAACGCCCATCGCCGCGCCCCCAGCGTGCCACATGTAATGCAGCCCATTCAAAGAATCCTGCTTCATCCAGTAGCAGGCTAATAACAATGATGGCGATAAAAGCTGCTGTGGCATTCCAAACAATATTCCACACCTCAGGGATGTCGCTGAGCTGCACTATACCGAGCAGCAGTGCCGTTATTGCACCGATCAAGGCACTCCAGCCGATACCCAGGCCTCGTGGTTGCCATATGACCAGCACGAGCGTAACGATGAAAATGAGTGAGGCAATTAGCATGTCAATATGCGTCCCCTATTATCTTGTGATCATCACTTTGGGTGCGGGTGTTTAAACTTCAGAATTCCGATGTAGTCCAGTTTGGTTTTAAAAGCGGAAGGATTTTTGCGCAGGTCGTCTAATGGCAGTGTTAAGAAAGTCTCGATACCTTCACGTAAGGTAAGATAAGTCTGCGTAAATGCCGAATTGATTTCTTCCTCGGTTCCGGTAGCTTTGGCCGGATCATCGATACCCCCCAGTGCGCGCGTAACGCAGGTCGGAGATAAGTTGGACAAGTTTCACCGGCAGCATTACCGCAAACAGTGATCACGATATCCGGTTTCACAGGCAAATTACTCCAGGATTTACTGTAAAGCCCTTCGGTTGAAATGCCTTCGCGGTCAAGCAGGGCGAGCGAACGCGGATGAACCTGGCCGGTTGGTTGGCTGCCCGCGCTCATGCCTTGCCATCCCTTAGGGGCAAGGGCATTGAACGTCGCTTCGGCTAGAATCGAGCGGCAGGAGTTTCCGGTACAAAGAAACAATAGATTCATGATCAGGCTGCGCAACAGGATTCGGATTTGATGGGAATAGATGTATCCTGGCCAAATACCGGAATCGTTGCCAGCGAATGAAACGTTTCCCACGCGATGCCTTGCGGATCGACTGTCCAGTATTTATTCGATGTGGCATAACAGCACTGTGCGCTTTTTTGTTCTGCAGCGGGTAAATCGGCCTGAGCGAAGCGCTGATTCATTTCGTTTAACGCTTCCGCGGAGTCAACCTGGATTCCGACATGATCCAAGCCCGTTTTAGCGCCCCGAGCGGATAGGGCGAAATTGATAAACGGATCGTTCAGCATCCATTTGGCATAATCCGGCTTGCTTACAGTAGGCTCAATACCGAATAGCGCGGAGTAAAAGCGGATATTTCCCGGCAAGTCTTCTACAGCGATGTGGATATGAAAGCGTTTCATGGTGTTGCCTCCTTTACGGGTTGGATAAAACAGGGATTTTTAGCTATTTTTGTCATTACAGTAAACTTCGGTAGAATTGCATGGAGAGCCGGCGCAGCAATTTTCCGTGAGATAACCGATTAGCGCGTTCATGTTTGCGAAATTAGCCGAATAATAAATAAAGCGGCTTTCCTGCCGGGCGATAATTAACTCCGCATGAACCAATTCCTTAAGATGAAAAGACAAGGTTGCATTCGCAATACCCAATTTCTTGGCAAGCTCGCCCGCTGAAACTCCCGACTCACCTGTTTGAACCAATATCCGGAATATCGTTAATCGGGTTTCCTGGGCAAGTGCAGCCAACACTTGAATAGCATTAATCATTTCCATATTTCCATTATTATGGAAATGTTTTATATCGTCAAGACTTATATTTAAATTTTTTATCCAAAAGTTGGATTCTGTCTACTTAAAAGTATAAGGAGAATTGTTTTATTCAGCTTGTCACAACATTCGGCATTTAAGTACTTATCAGGCATTGTATAAGTTCTCAACATGTAATTCATTTGTCATTAACTCTTAATTTGGCTGTTATAGAGCTGTCACTTCCGAGGATTAAAGTGAAAGGTATTTTTGATACCTTTAAAAAGACAGGGAGAACAAGATATGAGCAGCAAACTTCATCCGGATGGAAGACTTAATCCTAGCGATGTTACCCGTAATGACAGTGGTAACAGAACGCTGCAAGAGATTGTTGAGCAACAAAAACTTACACGCCGTGATTTTCTTATGGTTTCTGCGGGTGCTACAGCAACCGTGACCGCTTTATCCGTACTCAGTACTGCGGCGATCGGCGAAATATTAAATGGTGCCGAAGTGTCACATAGCCTGAATCCCCTTGGAACAATAGGCTTTACACCGGTCAGTGCCAATACGGCACCTATGACGGATGGCGTGACGGTGCCGACAGGTTATTCAGCCAGAATCTTGGTTTCATGGGGGGATTCGTTGACGCCTGAACCTCACTGGGACACGGTGAGTGCCCTGGATGAATCAACTCAATTGCATTGCTATGGCGCACACACGGACGGTATGCACTATTTTCCTTTTCCCGGGCCGTTTGGCAATAAACGTGGATTGTTGGTTACCAATAGTGAATATTGTGATCCGCCTCTGGTGAATAATATTGTTCCCGCAGCCAATTACGCCACAACTGCGATTACGCTCGATATGGTTCGCGCTCAACAAGCTGCCCATGGCATCAATATAGTTACGATTGATAAGGAACATCATCAGTGGCGAGTTAATCGGCATTCACGTTTAAATCGCCGTATCACGGGAAATACCCTATGCAAGATAAGTGGTACTGCTGCCGGACACACATTAATGAAAACGGCGGCCGATCCTCACGGTAGCTGGGTTCTCGGCACACTCAACAATTGTGCTCATGGTTATACGCCCTGGGGTACTTATCTGACTTGTGAAGAAAACTGGAATGGTTATTTCTCCAATGAAACCGGAGAGGTGGCAGGAGAGTCGGATCCAGAACATAAGCTTAGAATTATTCAGAATCAACTTCGATACGGCGTGGTTAAAGGAGGTTTCGGCTATCGTTGGCACGAAGTTGACGAACGTTTTCGTGCAGATCTGCATCCCAATGAGCCGAATCGTTTTGGGTGGGTAGTGGAGATTGATCCGTGGGATCCGAAGAGCAAGCCGATCAAGCGCACTGCCATGGGTAGAATGAAGCATGAAAGTGCACAGGTTGTGATCGATCATAAGGATCGTGTTGCTTTCTACATGGGAGATGATGAAAGAAATGAATATATTTATAAGTTCGTTTGCGACAAAAAATTTAATCGGGAGGGCTATGCTGAGAATCGGGATATGCTTGATTATGGCACATTGTATGTAGCAAAATTTAATGCCGATGGCAGTGGTCAGTGGCTGCCCCTGATATGGGGCAAGAATGGGTTGACGCGCAAGAATGGTTTTGCCGATCAGGCGGAAGTACTCATCAAGACGCGCCAGGCAGCCGATCGTTTGGGCGCCACCATGATGGATCGCCCCGAATGGGGTGCTGTCCATCCTATCACCGGCGACATCTACATGACGCTTACCAACAATAGCCGTCGTGGTAATACCCCTGTCTCAGGCAATAATAGGGATGGAACCGGTAGTGCAGGTAGCGCCAATCCCCCGGTGGATGCTGCCAACCCGCGTCCTGATAATGATTTCGGTCAGATTATTCGCTGGCGGGAAGACAGAAGGCGCGTGACTGCCACTACTTTTAAATGGGACATTTTTGCACAATGCGGTGATAAGGCTAACGTCAAAAGTTTGGGCAGCAGTTATGATTCTACCGGTCATGATGGTTATGTGGGCAATATCAATGGAGATGATTATGGCGCGCCTGACGGTCTGTGGTTCGATAAGGAGGGACGTTTATGGATTCAGACGGATCAGGCAGGTGATGCCAGTGGAGATTGGGTGAACATCGGCGGTAATGTGATGATGTGCGCAGACTCATCCACCGGTGAAACCAAGCGTTTTCTTACCAGTCCGCCCAATTGTGAGGTAACCGGTGTTATTACAACGCCTGATGGTAAGACGATGTTTGTAGGCATTCAGCACCCAGGCGAAGATTGGAAGATCGATTTTACCGACAATTCCGCGTGGCCGGATAATGGTTACAATGGGCCAACAACCTATACAGGGTCATCAGTCTCAAAACCTCGTTCTTCGGTAATAGTGATTACTAAGGATGATGGCGGAGTGATCGGAAGTTAAGGATAGATAAAAATTTTGGAGCAGTAAGTTCATTTTTCACCTCCCGGGGTGGGGAGTGGACTTACTGAACCGAATCGAGAATTTCAGTTGAAGGCATATATGGACGCCCTTGATTCAGTTTGAGAGGCAGCTGGTACTGAAAAAAGGTGGAATCAATACCCTTATGGGCTTTAGGCTGGCGCTAAACTCGATTGTTTTTTCAGCTTCAATATCGCGATTGCGGAAATAATCGCCATCAACTTGTAATGGATAGGATTTCTCATGCAACGTACAGGAAATATTCTTTCCTGAGAAATACCGCATGGGTAGTTTGGCGGGCTTACGTTGTAGAATTTTCATTGCTTTAACCAGCTCGTGCTGATGTCGTGCTCCGGGTAGAAAGCCGAGAATTAGCTCGCTTCTGGAAGGATTGGCGGCGGGGACGAGTTGTAAGTTTCTGGCGTAAGCTGAGTTATTGGCGACGATCACATATCCGGATTCGTGATCAATGACGGGCTGACCGTCAACGCTCGCTGAGACTGTGGGATGATGCAAGGAGCACAAGGCTTTGAGTCCATGCCAGATATAAATTGAATCATTCAGAGGGCCTTTGCGCTTGCCGATATTTTTGACAGTTAGCGAATCCAATCCCATCGAAGCCATATGGAAAAAAGGCTTGCCGCCCTTAATTCCTTTACCGCTGATCAAACCATAAAATTGTTGTAAGCATGTTCCTGAATTGATTGCTTGAATCAAATCATCGGGCTTGGTAGTCATTTCGTAAGAGCGTGCGAATAACGATTCATTGCCCCCCGGGATGGCGTAAATGGGCGTATTCGTTTTATTAATCAAATCCAGCAGCTTTCTGATGGTTCCATCCCCGCCTACGATCACGATCAGATCATTGGCAGCAATTTTTTCCGTGATGCGGGTATAGCCCTTGGTTTTTTTCTCGGATGTTAATACTTCAACGATTTTTCCGTGAAGCGTTAATTCCTTGTCCAGTTTGTTTGCGAGTGCTTCCGTGTTACCGGCACTGGATATCGGGTTGTAAATAATCAGGATCTTTTCCGGCGAGGGTATTCTTATAATCAGTGGGCTAGGCTTAAACAGGAGACTGGCGTTCATAAATGTAGTGAATTCAAGTCGGTTAGAATTTATGGTATTTCAACGGGAATAACCTTAACCTCGGACCAAATCCGATTGCACCATGATTGATCGATCTGTGGCATACCGTCCTTGATCCATTGCACCAAATATCTGGCTGTATTGGGGAAAGTTACACGGATGGCGCGGGTCTCATGTAACCATTGTTCAATGATTGCTGCGTCCATGATAGGCATCATTCGTCCGTAACCTAATGTTTGCAAAGCCAGGGCATTTGAAGCTTGTTCCATTTGCGCATGCAGAGGTTTGACCAGGATTTTCTTGCCGAGCTGCAGTGATTCGCTGGCTAACTCAAAACCTGCGTTGCAAATAATGCCTGCGCAATCCGATAAATCTTTCTGAAAGCCCTGCAACGATAAGGGATTGCAGTGGATATGCGCATGCACGGAAGCCATAACTTCCGGGGAGTACAACAAGAAATCAAATGATTTGAAAGGCGCTAATATTGACATGACTTGCTGCTGATCTTCAAAAGGCAAGTAGACGATGATTTTGTTTTTCTGAATTTGTTGCGGCACATAAGGCGTTTCGATCACCGGTGGTAACAAGGGTTGATGAAAATGATGCCAATGCAGGCCGATGCGGGTATCGACCGGGGCGAAATTTTGCATGATGGTTTCAGAGACCGGATCATTGCCAGCACGAGGTATGTTGTAATGAAACGCGTATTGATGGCTGATGCCAATAGTTTTTTTGTTTTGCCGCCGTGCAGCCCAAGCGGTGACCGGTTCATAGTCACAGATGACCAAATCATAACTGCTCAAATCCAGTTCCCTGATGTCATTAAAAAAGCGTAAGGGTTTTGAATGCCACACGGTTTTTAAATGATCAATTTTTCCTTTTTCCGTGATGAAAGTTAATCCTTGGCGCCATTGATAACCATTGAAAACTTCCATATCAAAAAATTTGTCCCACGGTCTACCGCTGAATTGATAAGTAACCTCCAGATTGGCAGCTTGTAATTCCCTGGCCATAATCCTCCCGCGTGTAATATGGCCATTCCCTGTTCCCTGGATTCCGTAAAATATTTTCATGGTCGCTTGTGATATGGGTTAGTCTTTTGCAGTGAATTCAATATCATGAACTATTCACTGGATCGCTGTGCAGTCTAGCGGCTGACTATGACAATACAATGACCATTTGTTGGTTGTTTTGTGACAGTTAAATCTGGCATGAGATGTGCGGGTCAGGCGTGAATCGCTTCTGCGGTTATCAATGGCCCAATCATTGACAGCTATTGATCTTTCAGCCATTGATGAATCTGCTCCCGGTGCAGGGCATACCAGCGCTTTCCGATGTCCAAAGCTTTTTTCTGGATAATTTTATTGTTAGCTGAATCCATCTGATCGGGCATGTCATAATCTTTCAGGTAATGATTGATGTACAGCACTTGGTTACCTAAAATTTCCGTAGTCGTTCTGACATTGGCTAACATTTTTTCCCTGAGGATGATCGAAGCGATGCCTTGCGCTGACCATTGCAAGCCACCATATTTGCAGGCCTTTGTGCCGTTAACTATGAAGCTGCGCCAGCCGGATCCAATGGATAGCATTTTGATCGGGTTTTGATTCCAGCATTTCTGGGCGTAAAGATACGCGCTTAGGCCGGGGTTATTCATCCCGATACCGCCATCGATGCGCCAACCGCCATCTTGCAATAGCACCGGCGGATAATACGAAGGGGCGGCGGTGCAGGCATCGGCGATTTCGCTTAGCAGGAAATCCGGTTGACTGTCATTGGTAAAAATTTCCAATTGATCCTGATTGAGATTGAAACAGGGAATGAAGAGTTGCTTGTCGAGCGATGATAGCCTTAGATTGCCCAATTCTTTCTGCAACGTCAGTTTTTTTGGAATGCCTTGATACTTGGGGCGGATTTGCAGTTTACTCATCAAACGGCTGAAGTGGTGCTTGGCCATTATTTTTTCCAGTAATTTTTCATGCAAAATTTTTTCAATGATGCGATGAGCGCTCCAGCGATGCCCCAAGATCAAACAAGTCATCAATCCACCTGACGACGATCCGGCAATCAGATCGAATAAGTCGTAGGTTGATGTGCCGGTATCATTTTCCAGGCAGGCCAGGACGCTGAGTTGAATGAGCAGATGACTGCCGCCGCCATCCAGGCTTAAAACAGTCTTTGAGTGCGGTAAGTCTTTCAAATGGGTTTAAGCTGCATTTTTGCCAGCCAGTAATTCTTCTTCCAGGTGATTTTTGTATTGCTCGAATCGCTCGGACCAAAAAACCAATTCCAATGATCCATCGAGATGTTCCAACAGGGTGGAGCAACTTTCTACCCAATCACCATCGTTACAGTACAACACCGAATTGATTTCCCGCAATTCGGCATGATGAATGTGGCCGCACACTACCCCATCAACACCGCGATCCTTGGCCAGATGCGCCAGGGCATCTTCAAAGCTGCTGATATAACTGACCGCGTTTTTTACCTTTAACTTCAGATAGGCCGCAAGAGACCAATAAGAGTAACCCAGGAATTTACGCAAGCCATTGATATAGTGGTTGAGATCAAGCAAGGTGTCGTAGGCGATATTGCCCAGCTTGGCGAGCCAGCGGCTATTTCTTACAATCATGTCAAACTCGTCACCGTGCATGACAAGTAACTTCTTGCCATCGGTTGTGGTGTGCACATAATCCTGATGGATTTCCACATTACCGAATACATGCCCGGTGCAATCGCGCAAAGCTTCATCGTGATTACCCGGTATATAAATTACTTTGGTGCCATGCTTGGCTTTGCCCAGAATGGAGCGGATCACGTTGGTATGGTGCTGAGGCCAGAACGGATTTTTCCTGAGACTCCAGAAATCGACGATATCTCCAACCAAATACAGATAGTCGGTTTCAACCGAATGCAGGAAATGCAGCAGGGCTTCCGCCTGACAACCGCGAAATCCGAGATGCACATCGGAGATCCAAACGCTTCTCACCTTGATAGGAGTCTGATGCTTGATCATAAATACCTTTTAAGTGAATGAGTGATGGCGCCCAGCATAAAGCGGCATTGTTAAGTTTCCTTGACGCATTTATGAAATATTGATGAATTCTTTGTGAAAAAAGAAAGGCACAGTGATTCTTGTATCGATTCTTTGCAGCAAAGGAAAAGATTCAAGTAAGATTTATCTTTTGTCGTGTCAAGATTCTGCTGGCACTCAATCCATAGAAGATGCGCACTCCATCCATGATTAAACAATCATTTCCCGAGCTGGAACAAGTAGAAGCCATTTTGCAAGAGGATAATGCGATGTATTTGCACAGCCAGATACTTTGTCGGGTGTCGCACGACAATGACGAGCTGCCGGTATATGCACTGACACTCGGTAATCGCGAAGCGGATATGCCGTGTGTAACGTTTGTTGCCGGTGTTCACGGTTTGGAGCGCATCGGCACGCAAGTGGTCATTGCTTTTCTTGAGGGTCTGCTGGAACGCCTGAAGTGGGATCGGGTACTGGCTGAGATTCTGCAGCGGGTGCGCATTCATTTTCTGCCCATTGTTAATCCGATTGGAATGCTGAATAAAACCCGTGCGAATGGCCAAGGAGTCGATTTAATGCGTAATGCGCCGGTGGATAGTCAGGAAAAAACCATTTTACTTGCCGGAGGGCATCGGATTTCTTCTGTTCTACCGTGGTATCGTGGAAAAGCGAATGATTCGATGCAACCCGAGGCGCAGGCGTTGTGTGATTTTATCGCAAAAGAAGTTTTGCCGACACCGTTCAGCGTGGTGCTCGACTGTCATTCCGGCTTCGGTTTTCGTAACCGGATTTGGTTTCCTTATGCACGAAGCAAGCTGGAGCCGATCAAGCATTTAAAGGAAGTGTGCTATCTGCGCAAACTGTTTATGCAGACCTATCCCCATCAGGACTACTTGTTTGAGCCGCAATCGCAGCATTATCTGGTACATGGCGATTTATGGGATTTTTTATATATGAAGTCACTCGAGAATGATAATGTGTTTCTGCCATTGACGCTGGAAATGGGCTCATGGCGCTGGATTCGCAAGAATCCGTTACAGCTGCGTCAATTGCTAGGCCTGTATCATCCGATCAAGCCGCATCGACTTAGCCGGGTGCTAAGAAGTCATCTGATTCTAATGGAATTCTTGTTGCATGCAACGCTCTCGTATCAAAGTTGGATTAATAGCAGTGATGCGAAGGAACTGGAGCAGCAAGCGTTGACGCATTGGTATGCATGAAAGATCGTGAGCATTTTGTGCTGATACGCGGGTTATTGCGGGAAGCCAGGCATTGGGGGAAGTTTATTACCGATCTGCAACACCACTTTCCCGATGCCATCATCAGCACGCCCGATATTCCGGGCAATGGCCTGCGCCATCATGAAACCAGTCCGAGAACCATTGCCGGGATAACTGAGGCATTGCGTCAACAAACAGGCAGTAGTCAACCAGTGAAGCTAATTTCACTTTCCATGGGCGGAATGATTGCGATTGATTGGATGACGCGCTACCCTGATGAAGTTGAAGGTACGGTGCTGATCAACACCAGCGCAAGACCATTATCGCCATTTTATCATCGCCTGCGCTGGACGGCCTATCCGCATGTTCTGCGCATGATTCTTCATTCTGCAGCGCAAAAGGAAGCGGATATTCTGAAGTTGACTTCAAACCGTCATCACCATGACAACACACTCCTGGAATTCTGGCAGCAGTGGCAACAGCAATATCCGGTATCCAAGGCAAGCGGCAGAAACCAGTTCCTTGCTGCCGTAAAGTTTTCCATTTCCACTAAACCGCAACAACCGCTACTCGTTGTAACCAGCCGGGGTGATCGCCTGGTGGATTATCGCTGTAGTCTGAAACTGGCGCAAGCTTGGGGCGCAGATTACGCGCAACATGAAACGGCAGGACATGATCTGCCGCTGGATGATTCGGTATGGTTGATGAATGTGATCAAGCAATGGCATGTTTCGAATTTTGTTAAAATCTGAATTAGTGTCCATAACTAGGGTGGCATAGCATCAGTGTTTTAAATGCCGGGTATCGAAGAACCGATAAGTAAAGTAAAATCCGGTACATCCGGATTCGGAAAAGAATTCATTGCTTTTTATTTATTAATGTAATTTATTGTGATTGGAAGAATCCTGCAAAGCAAAAAATTAATGAAAACAAATCTATACCTATTCACCCGAAAGCCAAGAAATTTTTCCCTTCCAGAGAAAGGTGGATGTCAAATTTATGTATTCGCCTTCTCGTCATTTTTTCAGATACTCATCAACAATTAAGTCCATTGCAATCTTGGTAAGTATTAGATAATTAGGGAAAATGTAATATGCATTATCAGAATCTGCTGTGCATTGGGGATAGTCAAACCTTTGGTGCGCGGACTTATGGGTGCTATCCGTTATATCTGGCTCAAATGCTCACGCAACAAACGCCTTATCAATGGCGTACGATTAATCGAAGCGTTAATGGATATACAGCGCGGGATTTATGGTTTCTGCTCAGCAATGAAATTGAATTCATCAGTGATACTTATCAAATATGCGTGCTCATAGGTACTAACGATGTGGGAAATGAAACACCTCTGGAGCTTTTTGAAGAATATTACCGGCAGATTGTCCGAGCATTTTTGATCAAGAAGTACAAGGCCATATTTTGCGGTGAAATCCCCCCCATTTTTCCCGATGGCCATATTTTCTTCCGCAAGGAAACAGTAGAGCGGCGCAATCAATATAATGATGCAATCAGAAAAATCTCAACCGAAAATAAAAGAATTCATTACACGCCGATTAACGGATTAAATCGCGACTGTTACGTGGATTCCGTTCATTTCAATGAGCTGGGAAATCAAGTTGTCGCGGAAGCTTTTGCCAAAGCCATTCTAGAGCGATGAAGATCGGGATTGTCATTGGCACTCGTCCCGAGGTCATGAAAAATTATGCCATCGTCAAGGCGCTACGCGAAGCAAATCTGGATTTTGTCGTTCTACATACCAATCAGCATCAGGATCCACTGCTTCGAGAGGTGGTATTTGCCAAAATGGGTTATATACCGGATTTTATCTATCCCTACCCTTACAGTATTGGAGCGGCAATTGATTGGGTATGCAAAATTATTCGCACGCAGAAAATTGATCTGATCTTGGTTAACGGGGACACTGCGGCGTCAATTGTGGGTGCCGTTGCCGCTGTTTATTCTGATGTGGGATTGGCGCATGTCGAGGCGGGTCTGCGGGCTTATGATAATCGCATGTATGAAGAGCGCAACCGCATCATGGTCGATAGTGCGGCACATTATTTGTTTACCTATACGCAACATCATGCTGAATATTTGAAAAAAATTCCGGATTTGCGTGGCCGGATTTTCAATGTCGGCAATACCACGATAGATTTGATTCATGATTTTTCTGCCGAATTGGTTAAGCCGCGTACCGATGCGTATGCATACATTACCCTGCATCGCAAGGAATTTACCGACAGCCGTACAAGAATGGTTGATGTCTTTACAACCCTCAACACATTGGCTGATGAGTTTGATGCAATGATTTTTCCAATGCATCCGCGGACACGGGCGGCTATGAAAAATTATGGACTCAGCTTTGATCTTTTGTCGCGCATAACGGTGATTGATCCAGTTGAGCCCTTTGCATCGCTTTCTTACGAGAAATTTGCCTCACTCATCATTACGGACAGTGGCTGCATACAGGAAGAAGCCTACATTTTTGGTGTCCCGTGCGTGACGGTGCGAAATAACACCGAACGGCCCGAAACGATTAAAGCGGGTGCCAATGTGTTGGCCGGTTTCTCTCCTGTAGTAATTCGGGACAAGATATGTTCGCAAAAAATCTTGGGTCAACGGCTGTTTCCACCTGTATATGGCGATCGTGGAGTAGGTAACCGTGTGGTTCAAACTTTGCGCCAGCATTTTATAAGTTGGCGTAATTATTAAGGAAATGCCGAATAATTTGGCGCGCAGAATGAGATGCAAGGCAGGCGCAGCACAGGCAATTATTCAGTGTTTCCTTAGTGGTGTGCGTCAATTTATTTGGCATGACACAAAGCCTTATCGCAATGCCCGAGCTTAACTGTTTATTGAGTTTTCTGACCTGAAATTAAGATTCCGAGCATTTGTTTCGTAACTTATCGATTAAGTTGTCATCAATAGGAAACTGGGTTTGATTTCCTTGCATCGGGGTAATGATCGTCAGGAATTCATGGGGCAAACGAGCGCGAATTTCTGTTTTTAGGGTGTTAAGAGGTTCTCTTGTACCATATTTTCTGGAAATCCAGCCCAAGGGTAATTGCTCGTTCCCACGATACAAACAGGACTTTCCGCCTTTCACGCTAACGAACCATGAGCGGTTCATGCAGTCTATGATGATCCCATCATCCGTCATTTCGACAGGTGCATCAACATGCCAGTGCAGTGCCAGAGTATGTTCGCCCATGCCATCGATACGATCCCATATCGTCCACCTTCCGGATTGGTCATTATAAATCAGTGCCCGCCAGTGTATAACTCCGCTAGCAGAATAGCCATCATGACTGGCCAGAAGTACCGTGTTGCCGTCAAGATTTTCACTGTGCCATATTAATTTTGCGGTGTATGCGCTTAGCCAGCCAAATGCGGTTTTCTCGTTTTGCAATGCTTGATCCGTATCATCCACCGCAATTGTGTTGTGGGCGGATGTGCCGCGAAAGTAACGCCTGAAACGCGCATTTCCGTCATACCGATAGGTGCCTGGGTCGACTAATATCGGCTTGCCGTCCAGATCCCAGCAAACAGACAAAGCGTCGGCATGCCCATGCCCGAACGTACTGGCCAAGCCCAGCTTTCCATGACTGAATCGCATCGCGCCATGATTTGCTGCACCTGGAATTTTCGAGTATCCGGAGGCTGCAAAAATTTGCAGCGAACCGGTTGGTAATTCGGCTGCATGAAAGCCATCTTTCCACGATAGCCGGAGATACGGCGCCAATGCATAGCCATCGTCACTGTCACCTATTGCGGGTAGATTATCGGGTGATGAGGCAAATGCTTGTAAATAACTTTTACCACGCATCCAGGCCTGCTCTATACCGTCAGCTGGGGATCTGCCATGATGTCTTAACAGGCAGGTGACGAGCCCGCATAGATCAACAATCAGCGCCAGATACTGGAAGGATTGTTCGCGATTTCCTCCATCCGGCAGAATTTGGAGATTCGCTTCCTGCTCCATGATGGTTAAACCAACAGCCAGCCATTCTTCTGCGTCGGGTAGTTCGGGAAAGAGAATGCCGGCGTAAACGAGTCCCGCGCACTCTCCGAGAGTATGATTTCCGGTATACGAATAGAGGCAAAGTCTCCGTCGAATGAAATAAGCGTGACTATGCACAAGATACACCAGTCCCTGCCAGACTTGCGGATTGATTTTTTCATTTCTTATCTGATCAAATGCATGGCAGACACTGATTAATCTGAGCGCGCATTCCATAGTGGAAATATAATTTACTCCCTTCAGCCATGGATTTGCATCGATCCATGACAACATTATTTTTTCCATGTATTGGGCAGCTTGGCGTTTGATGCGGAGATCATTTGTTAGATTGCTGATCAGGCCAAGAATGACCAAATTTTGCAACCGGGAACGGGCCCAAGCAAGTTGAATGTCCCCGATCGGATTACCCGGGGCAATAGGGATTCGTGCAAAGAATTTGATGGGCCAGGAGCGCCCGGTATCAGGTGCTTTGTGCCAACACAGATCGTCGACAGAAACTGTCAGATTTGCTTGATTCGAAATAATGCACGCTTTCTGGTCATTTTTTGTAATAAAATTAGATGGTTCAAGGTCTTCATAAAACCAGGGAAGTTGCGGTAGACAAGGTGATTTATTGTGGCAAAACGCATAGTTCTCCGGATTGATCCTCTTGTTAAAAGGTAAGCCATAACCTGTACATAGCTTAATCCACATGACAACAAGCGATGCCCGTCTGCGGATACGGTATAAAAATTCACCGAGGTTCATTTCTGACTCAGTTTATCTTTTTAGGCAATTCACCCGGCTTGCGAATTTTTGCCGCATTCATAATCCATGCCGGATTACACACTTTTTTCCCGGGTATGGGGGTTACGTCCGCCTCGCCATAGATATCGTGATAATGCCGATAAAGGTAATCGCATACCTTTTCATACGCGCACTTTTTGCAGCTTCTGGTTTTTATTCTATCCTTGAATACATAGAATCGGCTGATTGCGGCAGTGCATACGGCCTTGAAACCGTATCGGGCAACAAAAGGAAGGTACGGTATTTTTAGGATGCCGGGTATCAGGCAAAGCCAAGTAATCAAACTGCCTTTTCTGATCCGGAAGCTTGTGAAATTATCCCATTCGTCCGGATCAAAGGTCATTTGATCCATGTTCGTCACATATTGCTCATAGCCGGGAAGAAAGCAAAAGGGCATGTACCTTACATTGAAATGCGGGAGCTCGGCTTCGCACGATTGGATCGCTTTAATGATCTCTCTGCCGGCATCCGCGTAATTGACATACACTTCTTTGACAATATCGATATTCTTTGCCTGCAGGACCGGATTGAACATCACAAAATTGATGTTATCGACTTTCTTTCTAATGAGCAGCCGCATGATTTCAGTCAGATGCATAAAATTCGTCTTGCACACCACGGTGTTAGTGCGCACCCTCAAACCAAATTCATTGGCATGATCCATCGCTTGCAGAATATGGTCAAAGCTGCGTGGAACCTTGGTCAGATCATCATGAGTCGGCGCATCATGACCATGGATACTAAACAAAATGTCGTCGATACCTGCAACCACGAGATTGGCGACATAATCTCGCTTGGCTAATCTTATGCCGTTGGTAATCAGGCAGACGATGGAAAAGCCGAGTTCTTTCTTGGCATATGTGATCAATTCGGGCAGATCCTTGCGCAGCGTCACTTCTCCGCCGGTAAACTCTATCTCTTGTATTCCAAGCATTTTCGCTTGTTTGAGCTGTTTTTTCGCTTGCTCTGTAGTCAGCGTGTTTTCATTGGATTTTGTGATGACGGAATCGTAGTAATAGCAAAAAGGGCATTTGGCATTGCATGCATAGCCTAAATTAATCTCGACTTTTTTTGTGTGGTAAAGCACGGTTAGTGGTTCCTCTGTTTTAAAATTAAAAGTAATGAATCGAATTGAACTGAACAGCAATGCAATCCACATCTCAGAGGCTTTTTAAGTTACTGATGCATCAGATTTCAGGTTTTTCCCTGAACCGGATATTATTTTTATGGCTGAGATTATATTCAATTTTCAGCCATAAAAATTATCTCAAATTGAGAACTCATGCTAATCAATAAGATAACATAACATTTTATCTGAATGATATTGCGATAGAATTATCAGCAACGATGGGAAGAAAACCGGATCGTCCCAGTCTTTTAAATAAAGGAGTTTTTTTATGGTTGCATTGGTCCGGTGGGGTATATTGAGCGCGGGACAAATGGCTGGCCGCTTTGCTGTTGATCTCAGGAAGATTCCGGGTACGGAAATTGTTGCTGTGGCTGCACGATCAACCCGGCGAGCGGAGGCATTTGCGTTGAAGCATCGAATTCCCCGTGCGTATGGCTCGTATGAAGCGCTGGCAAGAGATCCGGACATTGACGTTATCTACGTCGCTACAACCCATAATTTCCACAAGAACCATACGCTTCTGTGTCTGGAAAATGGAAAACATGTGCTATGTGAAAAACCATTCGCACTGAACGCGATAGAAGTGCGCCAAATGATTGCTTGTGCAAGCGAGAAACGGCTTTTTCTTATGGAAGCCATGTGGTCGAGATTTAATCCTGCGTATAGGCGGGCGATGCAGTGGATCAAGGAGGGGTTGATCGGGGAAGTTCGGATGCTTAGCGCCGACCTTGGATTCAGGGCAACTTGGGAACCCGAGCGTAGATTATTTAATCCTGAGCTTGCTGGCGGGTCAATACTGGATGTCGGGGTTTATCCGATCGCTTTGGCATCCCATCTTTTTGGTTCCAGACCTGCGGAAATTCAAGCGTCAGCATCCCTCGGTGCAACGGGTGTCGACGAGCAGGCCGGTATCATGCTGCAATATCCACAAGGGCAGCTTGCTTTGCTATCAAGCGCCATTCAAACACGCACACCGCATAATGCTTTTATTATGGGTACCCAGGGAATGATTTGGATGCCAATGTTCTGGCGTGCCCGCCTGGCTGTTCTCTGGCGTTCAAGAAAATTGCCTCGCATCGCTTGGGGTAGAGCGGGATATCAATACGAAGCTGCTGAAGTCAGTCAATGCATTCGGGAGGGTAAGGTGGAAAGCCCAACAATGACTCTTGCCGAATCGCTAGCTATGATGGAAACGATGGATCAGATCAGGGAGAAAATTGGCTTGCAATATCCTGGCGAATGATTGCAGGTAAATACAATTCGGCCAATTGGTTATCAGCATTAGAAGAATCATCGATTGGCTTACTATTGCGTACTGCAGGGGAACCAAAATACCTTTATTTTTGCCAATCGTACTTTTGATCGCTGTGCTGAGAATCTCGAATGGTTAAGCATTAGTTTTATGATTGACAAAATGGAACACATTCCTCTAGCGGGCTGAGTGCATGATGCAGTGTACCTTGATTATTAACCGATTGTCATCGTCGCGTCACATTACCTGGTTATCCTATAAAGCATCCAATTTCTGAAACGGAGCCGGGATTATGCTGGATGTGGATGCAATACTGAAAGACTATTTTCAGCATGCAAATGAAATCAATGATAAACCGCTGATGAAAGCCGCTTCTTCAATATTGAAGAAATTGCTGCATCAGGAGGAGATCAATCGTTTTATTGCAACACACCGGCATTTGGAAGGATTGGAGTTTAACGATGCGGTGCTGGAGCATTTTAATTTTTCGTTTCAGGTATCCAGCAAAGATCGTGCGCGCATTCCGGATCAGCGTCGGGTGTTGATCGTTGCCAATCATCCGCTAGGCTCTTTGGACGGACTGGCGTTGTTGAAGTTGGTATCGGAGATCCGTACCGATGTAAAAATTATTGCAACGACCTTGCTAAACTGCATTGATCCACTGCAAAGCTTGTTTCTGTCCGTGGATAATTTGTCCCAATCCACCACTCATCGCGATAGCATGGGTCAGATCATCAAGGCATTGGAATCTGAGCAGGCGGTGATCTTGTTTCCTACCGGAGAGGTGTCGCGCATTTCTCCTCTAGGGATTCGTGATGGCAGATGGAATACCGTATTTTTGTCCTTAGCCAGGAAAACCAAGGCGCCCATTGTGCCGGTTTATATCGGCGGCAAGAATTCCACCCTTTTTTACGGCTTATCGAGTATTTACAAACCCCTCGGGACGATGATGCTGGTTAACGAAATGTTCAATAAAAAGGGCGGTGAGATTTTGTTTCGTGTCGGCAAGCCGATTCCTTGGGAATCGATTGCGGCGATGAATTTGTCCAAGAAAGCGGCGGCAAAGCTGATGCGCAAGCAAGTCTATTGGCTCGGGAAAAAGAAGAAAAAGGAATTATTCAAGCCGATCGAAAATATCATCCATCCTGTCCGTACCAAATTGATCCGGAAGGAGTTGAAATCATCGCAACTGATTGGCAAAACTCAGGATGGTAAGCATATTTATTTATTTGATTATATGCCCAATTCCAGTGTGATGCGGGAAATAGGGCGATTGCGTGAATTATCGTTCCGTCAGGTACAGGAAGGCACCGGCAATGCGTTGGATATCGATAGTTACGACCGTTATTACCGTCACCTGATTCTATGGGACGAAGACGAACTGGAAATCATTGGTTCCTATCGCATCGGTGAAGCGGTACAGATTCTTAAAGCGCGGGGGGAAACAGGTTTATATACGCATAGCCTGTTTGAATTTAACCCGATTTTAATGCCTTATCTCGAACAGGCGATCGAGTTAGGGCGCAGCTTCATTCAACCCAGATATCAGGGAAAACGGAGTCTGGATTACCTCTGGTACGGCGTTGGTGCTTATCTGTATCAGCATCCGGAGATTCGCTATCTGGTTGGGCCGGTTTCGATGAGTACCGCTCTACCGCAGCCTGCGCAAAAGATGATTGCCAGTTTTTATACAGAGCTTTTTGGCAATGACATGCAGCTTGCACTGCCAAGACTATCATTTGAATTTGATACGGTAGTTGAATTTGGGCCATTCAGACAGGTTGCAAACGAAGTGGAATACAGGCAGGCGTATGTAAAGTTCAAAGAGAAAATGGATGCACTCGGTGTGAAAATTCCGGTTTTGTATAAGCAGTATGTGGAGCTGTGCGAGCCGGGCGGTTGCGAGTTTCTGGGGTTTAATATCGACCCAAAATTTTCAAATTGTGTGGATGCCTTAATTCTGGTGCATATTGATGCCATTAAGCAAAAGAAACATCAGCGCTATATCGAAAGTCATGCCGGAGTTGTGCAAAATCTTCATTCGGCCTAATCCTGCACAAGCCGCTCATCGAATAAAGCTTCTTGAGCAATGTAGACCGGATCATGGATTCATTAAGTTCCGGAATATGAATGCGACCATTACAGTTGATGTTTTTAACAAGATAAGCTCCGGCATTATTGTTGATTAAATATCTTAGCTACTGCAAATAGATTTGATCAAATGTACCGCCATCGGAGAAGTGAGTTTTGTGTGTCGACTTCCAGTCGCCAAAGGCATCATTGATATTGAATAATTCTATTTTGGGAAACTGTGCTGCATATTTTTCAGCGACTCTGGCATCGGTGGGCCTGAAAAAATGCTTAGCAGCGATTTCTTGCCCTGCATCGGAATAGAGATACTGGAGATAGGCTTCGGCAGCATCCCGTGTACCTTTTTTATCGACAATTTTGTCGATTAATGCCACAGTGGGTTCAGCGAGAATACTCAGAGAGGGGATGACAATTTCAAATTTTTCCTCGCCGTATTCTTTCAGTACTTGAAAGGCTTCATTTTCCCAGGAGATCAAAACGTCTCCCGTTTCACGCTCTACGAACGAAGCGGTAGAACCCCGTGTGCTGGAATCCAATACTGCAACATTCCGATAAATAGTGCTGACGAAATCTTTCGCTTTATCTTCGCCATAGCGTCTTTTGCCATATTCCCAAGCTGCCAGATAGTTCCATTGCGCTCCACCGGATGTTTTCGGGTTTGGTGTAATGACCGATACATCCGGATGTGCCAGGTCTGCCCAATCCTTAATTCCCTTCGGATTGCCTTTGCGTACCAGAAAAATTATGGTCGACGTATAGGGTGTACTGTTATAACTTAGGCGTTTTTGCCAATCTTCCGGTAATAACTGGGTTTTTTCTGCGATTGCGTTGATATCATTGGCTAAGGCCAACGATACGATATCGGCTTCCAATCCTTCAATAACGGAGCGGGCTTGCTTGCCGGAACCGCCGTGAGATTGCTTGATAGTGATGGTTTCATTGGTTTTTGCTTGCCAGTGTCGGGCAAATTCCTGATTAAATTCTTGATATAACTCCCGAGTCGGATCGTAAGAAACATTGAGTAAGATTTTTTCCGCCATTGCGATATTGCTGATCAGAAAACCTACTGCCAAGAAACTTATGGTTAGCCGTGTTTTGATGTTCATGATTGTTCCTTACATACAAATTGCAAAAATTTATAACAGATTGACTCAGGTTATTTGCCGGTATTGCTGTTGATATCGGTTAAAAGTTGACCAGCTGTGCTGGTGGGAAAAGACCGGACTGGATAAGTGCGTAGCATACTATGCGGCTGTGGGTAAGTCGATCGGACGGGTATGGATTTTTCTTTCCATCATGTTGTAGTAATATCGGTATTGGATTAAGCACAAAAATTAATCGAGTTGTTTATAAGCGGAAGCATTTAAAGAATCCCGTGATTTGTGTGAGAAAATTGTTGCGCGCCATACTCAGGAGAAACGTTAGGTGCCAAAGCTTCTGCGTAGAAGTGCAAATTTCTGCTTTCTGATGTAATCGATTGCTTGCCGGGATATACAGGATCGTTGTGCCAGTAAAATTACTATGGTTACCTCTGGATAGGGCCTGGTGTAAATTCCAGGCCCTATAATCAGCAAAAAAACTTAACAGTTTGTTACGTCGTTAAATTCCTCTTGCCGTTGCATCAATTTCAAAAAGATTCTTTGTAATGACAATTTACTGAGAATCCCCTTGCTTATTGCCATCATAGAGGCTTGGTGGATATTGGCCTGGCTTCGGATCACCGCATCCAGTTAAAAAGAAAGCGAAAATAGTAGCAACAATTAATAGAGAGTATTTCATGTCAATTATCTCCTATAAAATTAAAGATCTATGATATATGAGTTAAGTGAAACAGCTCTTCGGCCATTCAAAAACAAAACGAGAAAGACCGTCTTCTTAATACCAGAATCAAATAACCTTGTCCAGAAAATTTTATAAGAATGGATGCATCAGCCCGGCAAAAATCTGCTTATTAATCTCTAAATAATTGCAAGGAGCAGGGCGTGAAAAATACTGGGTTATTTCATTCTTAATGGGTGCATTACGGCTCAGCAGATGGGGTTGTAATATCCCGGTTACCGGGATAGCTGATCACGCTGCAACAAAAATACAAACTCATCTCCTGCGCTGGTTTCCAACCAAGTAAACGGCAATTCTGAAAAGGCTTGCTCCAATGCTGCCCGATTATGCCCGATCTCAACCACTAGGATTCCGTCGTCAGTCAAATACCGGACGGCTTGTTGCAGAATCTGGCGCGTTGCATCCAGCCCGTCTACGCCACTGGCAAGGGCATTTTCCGGCTCATGCCGATACTCCTGAGGTAATTGCGCCATCGATTCAGCGTTGACGTAGGGCGGATTGCTGATAATCAGGTCGTAACGCTTTTCCTCTAATGCTGAGAACAGATTGGATTCAATCAGGCTAATTCGTTCTTGCAATCCGTAATCCTGTATATTTTTGTGCGCTACGGCAAGCGCATGAACGGAAATGTCGGCGGCCTCAATCGCGGCATTGGGGAAGCTGTGCGCCATTAAAATCGCGAGACAGCCTGAGCCGGTGCAGAGGTCGAGTGCGGAGGCAACAGCATCGGGATCCATGATCCATGGAGATAGTTGTGTTGGTAATAATTCAGCAATGAAAGAACGGGGAATGATAACGCGCTCATCGACATAAAAGCTATATTCCCCAAGCCAGGCTTCATGCGTCAGGTAAGCTGCTGGAATTCTGTCTTTGACACGGGAGTCGATTATTTTCAGTACGTGGTTACATTCATCCGTCGTGACATGCGCATCCAGGAATGATTCCAGCTGATCCAGTGGTAAATATAAGCTTTTCAGAATAAGATACGCCGCTTCATCATACGCATTCGCCGATCCGTGGCCAAAATGCAGGCCGGTCTTGTTGAATTGGCTGATTGCGAAACGTAATAAATCGCGGATGGTGCGCAGTTGTGAGTGAACTTGGGTAGTCATGAGTATTCAAGAAACCGGGAGGCTAAAATGTTCATGTTGAAGCGACGAGAATGGTGATTGCTATGAATAGGAACCGCAATGTAGCATAAAAACCATGATGTGAAGAAATCACACCTGTTAATTATTTTGAATGCGCCTCAATGAATACCCGGACAGATAATTATTTCATGCAAGCTGCTTTGGAATTGGCGCAGAAAGCGCAAGAGTACGGCGAAGTTCCGGTGGGCGCCATAGTAGTGCAGCACGGTGTCATTGTCGGGCGTGGTTATAATCGCCCGATATCTACCGCTGATCCCACTGCACATGCCGAAATCATGGCAATGCGCGATGCCGGTGGCCATATGGCTAATTATCGTTTGCTGGGCTGCACGTTGTATGTCACATTGGAACCATGCGTAATGTGCATCGGCGCGATTTTTCACGCGCGGATCCAGCGTCTGGTCTATGCTGCTGCAGACCCTAAAACCGGTGCCTGCGGCAGTGTTTTGGATTTGCCTGCGGAAACACGATTGAATCATCATTTACTGGTCGATGCCGGGATCATGGCGCCTGAATCCGGTACATTGTTAAGGCAGTTTTTTGCACAAAGACGTCATGCAGCGCAACGGAATATACATGAAAATTAATATCTATATTGCCAAACAAAAAATGGATTTAATGGATGAACAGGGGCAAATCACCCGCCAATACCTGATTTCCACGGCAAAGAACGGCACAGGGCAAAAGAATGGCAGCTTTTGCACGCCACTTGGGAAACATATCATTCGTGCCAAGATTGGAACCGGTCAACCGGTCAATACGGTTTTTGTTAAGCGGCGTCCAACCGGCGAAGTTTATTCACCGAAACTCGCAGTGCAATTTCCTAAACGTGATTGGATTCTGACGCGTATTTTATGGTTATCCGGCTGTGAACCGGGCTTTAACCGCTTCGGTTCGGTGGATACCATGCGCCGTTATATCTACATACATGGCACGCCGGATAGCGTGGAAATGGGCGAGCCCGGATCCATCGGATGCATCCGCATGCGCAATAGTGATTTGGTGGAGCTGTTTGATCAAGTCAGGGCGGGAACACAGGTTGAAATAATGGCATAGAGAATAAATTGATTTTCCCTTAACATTAGGAATAAGCTATTGGCAATAGGGAGGAAAAATGGAATCTCGATTGATCCTGAAAAGATTCGGATTTGCTTACTGCATATATTTATTGATCAGTTTGCTTTTGTTTTCCACACGGGTTGTTGCGGATGAATGGATCTATACTGTGAAGACAGGAGACAATCTCTGGAATATTTCCGAGCAGCACTTGATCAGTACGCGATATGTAGCTCGTTTGCAGCAACTCAATAAAATATCCGATGCCTATGCCATACCTCCCGGCACAAAAATCAAGATACCCGTTGCGTGGTCAAAAATACAAACGAGCGGAGTTTCCGCTCAAGTGATGTATGTACGCGGCCGCGTATGGTTAAAGCGTACCACCGCTGCGGAGATTCCCGCTGAAACAGGAATGCAGCTGAACGTAGGGGATGAAGTTCGCAGTGAGAATGACTCTTTTGTCATCCTTAAGTTCTTGGATAATTCGCAACTTAGATTGCAAGAAAACAGTCAGATTCGCATCAATACAATGAATGTACTCGGTGATTATGGAGCGGCAGATACGCTTATCCAATTGCAACAGGGTCGAACCGAGAATGCTGTGCCACAAGAAAAGCCAGGGATCGGTACCCGCTTTAGGATTAAAACGCCTTCTGCCGTCAGTTCCGTGCGAGGCACTGATTTTCGTGTCGGAATAACACTTAATGATGAGCGTACGAGCAGTGAAGTATTGTCTGGTTTGGTGCAAGTTGTGGGTGAAAAAAAAGAAATTGCGGTTTCAGCGGGTTTTGGAGTGATCACAGCGCTCGGAGCGCCACCAGTCGCGCCAGTAAAACTTTTGCCCGCACCGGATTTGAGTAATACCGCTGTGCTTTATGAACGCTTGCCCCTGGTAATTACATTGGATCCGCTTGCGGGTGCCGCTACTTATCGCGCTCAAATCGCCAGTGATCAAAATTTCCAGAACCTGTGGACTGAGTTTACTACAAACAGACTGCCTTTCCGTGATGGCGATATGCCGGATGGTGATTACTGGTTACGGGTTCGAGGCATTGATGCTGCCGGTATTGAGGGGCATGATGCCACGATAGCCTTCACGCTGAATGCTCGCCCGGAGCCGCCTTTTGTCATTGCGCCATTACCGGAAGGTGTGGTTGATCCGTTTTTGCGCGAATTCCAATGGTCGACTCAGCCGGAAGCAACACACTACCATATTATGATTAGTCAAGATTCCGCATTCGCCACAGTTATTGTTGATAACACGGAGATTACGGACAATACCTTCCGGTTGGCTGATTCCTTACAACCGGGACATTATTTCTGGCGTATTGCCTCGGTTTCCGCGGTTGAAGGCACCGGGCCGTTTACAGATGTCATGTCATTCCGTATGCCTTTTCCAGGGCCAGCGATGGAAGCAACAAAATTCGATAAAACTCGGATGACGTTTGCGTGGCGAGCCGGTGGCAAAGATCAGAGTTTTCATTTTCAGTTAGCGCTCGACAAGGCGTTTAATCAAATTTTATATGATGAGAAAACCTCGGCAACTCAATTAACAGTGGCACGACCTGACGGAGGGCAGTACTTCTTACGTACGAAAACGATCGAAGCTGATGGCTTTGAAGGGCCTTGGGGGCCGCCACAAATAATCGACATCCCTTACGCTAATCCCTATTGGCTGCTGTTGCCGTTCGCGCCGCTGATTGATCTTCTTTTATGATCCAGTGGGTAGACCGCGCGTTTCGCAACACATTTTTTTTGCGTGCGATCCTGCTGATAACAAGCGTCGGATTATTGTCCTTTTTTGCAGTATTGGAACGCATTGACGCGGTTATATATGATCAAATTTCTACGATACAACATTATTCACCCGATGATGATATCGTTATTGTTGCCATTGATGAGGAAAGCATAAAGACGCTAGGACGTTGGCCTTGGTCAAGGAGTGTGCATGCCGAATTAATCAAGCGATTAGAAAGTATTGGCAACCCAGCGGTTGCGTTTGATCTGATATTCTCGGAACCGCAAGCCAACGATCCTGATGCGGATCATTCCCTGGCGTCGGCTATCGCATCCCATGGTAGGGTTATTCTCCCCGTTGTTCCGGTTGATGATAAAAATAGAGATTACGTTTACCTGGTCGAACCACTTCCTATTTACCGCCAGCATGCGCAGCTAGGTCACGTTGATATCGAACTGGATAGCGATGGTATAGCCCGGCGGGTTTTCTTGACAGCCGGTATCGAGGAACCCGAATGGCCTGCATTTGCGCTTGTACTAGCTGCATCGACTCATCAGTACACAATAAATTCGATGAATAGCTTTTCTGATGACCATGTCAAATTTTGGGGACGCTGGGTACGTTCACATGAGGTATTGATTCCTTATGTCGGAAAAACCGGAAGCTTTCAGCAAGTATCTTATGCTCAGGTGCTATTGGATGACCGAGTTTTAGTCAGTTTAAGAAACAAGTTTATTCTGGTTGGAATGACGGCAACCGGAATCGGTACTCGATTTGCTACCCCTGTTTCGCCGCTTAACCGGCAACCGATGAGCGGCGTGGAATGGCATGCCAATGTTCTTTCCATGCTCCTACATAACCGCGCGATACTTCCGATTTCTCATTATTCGACTAGTTTGATCTCTGTGGCGTGGGTACTCGCTATTTTATTCCTATTCAGTATTTTTTCGCGAAACATCACAATGCCATTACTGCTTGTATTAATAGGATGTGGTTTGTGTGCGATATGGATCGTATTGCGATTTCTGCATATCTGGTTTCCACCGGGCGCAGCGCTGGTGGGAACTATAGCGATTTATCCTCTATTGAATTGGCAGCGCATTAATGAATACATGCGGTCACTTTTTGTTGCCAAGGCCGGCTCAAATGCAGCTCTGGAATCTGTAGGGGACGGTGTTATAACAACTGATGCGCACAATCACATTATTTATATGAACAAAGGCGCTGAGCGAATTCTTGGGGTTGCTCTCGAGCAAGCTCAGGGAGTCTCGCTGCTCAAGCTTATGAAACTTAGCAAGATTCATGACAGTGTTATCTTTAATGAGTTGATAGACTCGGAAATACCTTTACCTATATCCGGCATCGATACAATCCAGTGCTATCTAAAAACTTCCAGTGGTGAGAAACGTGCCGTGCGGATTACGCGCCGTATGCTGCGTGATGAACATGAAGCATTGATGGGATTTTTATTTGCGCTGGCTGACATTACCGATACCATTGAATTGACAAAGCAAGTTGCGTATCAAGCAAGCTACGACACATTGACTAATTTGCCAAACCGGGCATTGCTGCTAACGCGATTCAAAGAAATGACATCACTGCCGGAGAAATACGGAAAAATTATTGCTGTATTTTTTGTGAGTTTGGATAATTTTAAAAAAATCAATGATGCATTAGGTCATCGCGCAGGTGACGAGCTGATAAGAATGGTATCACAGCGACTTAACAGCATAATTTCAAATACTAATTTTTTAGCACGCTGGGGAGGCGATGAGTTTGTTCTATTATTTAGTGACTTGCATGATAAAGATAGAGCTTCGCAAAGAGCTCAGGAAACTCTGGATTTAATTGAACATCAATTTCTTCTGCATGGCCAGGAAGTTTTTGTAACTGTCAGTATTGGTATCAGTTTTTTCTCTAAAGATGGGGATGACAATGAAGTTGTTTTAGAACGGGCAAGTACTGCCATGCATCGCATAAAAAACGAAGGCGGGAACAGTTTCGGCTTTTATTCAATGGAATCTTCCGTTGCTTGGACGCGTGATAGGCTTAAACTTGAGAAAGAGTTGCGCATCGCTCTAAATAGTGGTCATTTACAAGTGCTGTATCAACCTATTGTTGATGTTTATCAACAAAACATCGTGCGCATGGAAGCGCTGGTTCGTTGGCCTCATCCGACGCGAGGATACTTGTCACCCAGCGAGTTTATTCCATTGGCGGAAAGCATTGGACTGATGGAACAGCTAGGGAAAGAAGTATTAAAGATCGCATGCCTCGCAGCACATAAGCTAATTCAAATCGGTAAGCCCATTCACGTATCAGTTAATGTGCACCCTCATCAACTGCTGCATGGCAATTTCTTGCCTGCGCTTTCGCGGGTTTTGACTGAAACCGGATTGCCAGCGACTTCACTTACTCTGGAAATTACCGAGAGTGCTGTCGTAAGTGATATGGCACGGGCCTCGGTGATATTGCAGCAAATTAAAACGCTTGGCGCTCTAATTGCACTGGATGATTTTGGTACCGGTTATTCTTCACTGACATTATTGCGTGAATTGCCGATCGATATTCTGAAAATAGATAAGTCCTTTATTCGCGCGCTGGATCAAAATATCAACGATTTAACCATTACGCAGGCGATCATAGGACTGGGCGTTAATCTAGGACTTATGATAGTCGCTGAAGGCGTTGAGTCCGATCGGCAAGCTCGGATTTTGCTGGAAAATCACTGCTACTTACAGCAAGGATACTTTTTTAGTCGCCCCGTCCCGTACGAATCAATTCTACAATTGGTAAATGAAGCGGATTTATCGAACCTGGCTTCGATAAAGCAATTATGTGCTATTGTGAATTTGAAATAATATTATTCACAGCATTGAAAGAATTTTTCAAGGACTGTTCCATGCTGTGCCAAAGATAGTAGCTTTGTTTTTAATAATGGATCGCTGAGCAACAAAACTTATGCCATCCTTGATCGTGATAAAATCCCTTTCCCCGTTCCGGATTAAAATAGTATCCGAATTTATCCACTTCCCGTCATGAAAAACAACTACCTTGAAAGAATACTGACCGCACAGGTTTATGATGTGGCGATCGAAAGTCCGCTGGAGCTTGTCGCCAATTTATCCGCACGCCTCCATAATCAGGTATTGTTGAAGCGGGAGGATCTACAGCAGGTTTTTTCTTTTAAGTTGCGCGGCGCGTATAACAAGATGATCAAACTATCGCCTGCAGTGCGCAATCGCGGCGTGATTGCCGCTTCCGCCGGTAATCACGCGCAGGGGGTGGCATTAGCTGCAAAGAAGCTCAACTGTTCTGCAACCATCGTGATGCCGGTAACGACGCCGCAAATCAAAGTGCATGCGGTCATGGCGTTAGGCGCCGTAGTGGCATTACATGGTGATTCTTATAATGATGCGTATGACCATGCCGTGCAGCTGGCAAAAGTGGAGCAAGCCACATTTGTTCACCCTTACGATGACCCGGATGTCATTGCCGGGCAGGGAACGATCGGTATGGAAATTCTGCGCCAGCATACTGGCGTGATTCATGCCATTTTTGTGCCGATTGGTGGTGGTGGTTTGATCGCCGGAATTGCTGCGTATGTGAAACGCTTGTATCCAAAAATCAAAATCATCGGCGTTGAGCCGGTGGATGCCGATGCCATGTACCGTTCATTGCAGAGTGGTCGTCGTGTCAAGCTGGCACAGGTAGGGTTATTTGCAGATGGCGTGGCGGTAAGGCATGTGGGGAAGGAAACCTTTCGCTTATGCCGCGAATTGGTTGACGAAGTGATACTGGTTGATACCGACGCCATCTGCGCGGCGATCAAGGATGTATTTGAAGATACGCGCACGATTATGGAACCATCCGGAGCGCTGTCGATTGCCGGTATCAAAGCCTACACTGCACGTGAAAAAATTACGCATAAAACCATGGTGGCGATCGCATCCGGCGCCAATATGAATTTTGACCGTTTGCGGCATATTTCCGAGCGCGCGGAAATTGGTGAGCAGCGTGAAGCGGTGATGTCAGTGACGATTCCGGAACAACCTGGCAGTTTCAAGAAGTTCTGTAATTTGCTCGGAGCCAAAAGTATTACCGAGTTTAATTACCGTTATGCCGATCCGAAAGTGGCACATATTTTTGTCGGCGTATCGGTACGCAACCAAGAGGAAACTCGGAAGCTGATCGATGAATTGAAGCAAAGCGGTCTGGCGACCGAAGATCTGAGCGCCAATGAAATGGCCAAACTGCATATCCGGCATCTGGTCGGAGGGCGCGCGCGCGAAGTGAAGAACGAGATTCTATATCGTTTCGAGTTTCCCGATCGTCCCGGCGCATTGATGAATTTCCTGAACAGCATGAGCCATAACTGGAACATCAGCTTGTTCCATTACCGTAATCATGGCGCCGACTATGGCCGCGTGCTGATCGGCATTCAGGTACCTCCCGAAGAAAAAACCGACTTCAAGACTTTTCTGGATCAATTGGGCTATCGTTATTGGGACGAAACTAGAAATCCGGCGTATAAACTATTTCTCGCTTAGGGTCTGTTGACGTTTCAAGGTAAGTATTTAATAGATAGAAACAAACTCGTAATATTGAGGTTCTCACACCACCAAAAAAACGAGTTTGAGATGCCTCAGTTTCACTGATGAATTCTGGTCGAAGCTAGAGAAGATCAGCTTTAAGAAGCGATTTATAACAAGTGTAATCTGCGCATGCCAGTTGAAAGTATGTTGTATCGAATGAGCTGGTTGTCCGTGGAGAGACTTGCCTGAGGCATTTGGATGCTGGATGGAATACTACAAAGATTCACCGGGTGGTTATGGTTGCGGTTTTTCTGGTTGAATTTGAAATTACGAGCGGAGAGGTGAGTGACGGTTCTATAGCCCCGCAGTTGATTGCGAGATTACTTGACGTGCGAACATGTCAACAAACCCTAGAGATTCAAGTCAAGGAGTGCTGAATTAGTCATATTGATTAGATTGCTGAGTAACATTCTCAGCGCAATGTGCCAGAATGGTATTTTATCACGATAAGAATATATGCATTCTCAAGTTATTTGTTCATCATCTGACGAATATATCTTGGTAAATTCATTGCTCGTGTAAAAAGAATCCGCTAGATATGCTTCAGGCGAATTAATAAAACCCAGAATTCTCCTACTCAGTGACTTTATGTTTAAATGTGGATAACAAGAAGCCGTAAATTCGTGGCAATAATATTTTCCAGAGTCTGGTTTAAACTCGAAGTCATATTCAATATTGTCATTAATACATTTTTTTGCGTGTTCTAGTGCCCATTCTTGACCACTGCTAGGTCGAAGTATAATAATTCTATCAGCGCGGCAGAAATCAATAATATCATCCAAAGTTGAACCTTCTGCTATCGAATGCACAATCTTGCCATCGCCTATATAGAGACCACTATGGCTACATTTGCTTTCGCCTACGGGAATTAAATAACCATCTAAGTAATTGACGTAAGAGCGCATAACTACATCGCCCGGCATAACTGCATTCATAATTTTACGAGTATGCCACCCCTTTATTTTGTAACCAGTAGGGTGATAGACAATGAATAGTGCTCCTCTAAATATTTTTATATCTCCAAGAATGGTCAGAAAAAAACGTTTGGTAGTATAAAACATAGGTAAATATCCCACATAAGTTTATAGTGAAATTAGTGTCATCCAAAAATTTCTAAAATGCAACTATCTTGTCAAAGCGACACTTGCACTCTGTCAATCGAAGTTTGTGGGTATCCGTAGGCTATGATCGTTAGTATGTCCAACAGGATAGGGGCAAGGCTAAGTCATCCATGATTTATGGATTGCTGGACTTCCCGATACTTTAAATGTGAGAATCATTAGGGTTATTTACAGATTGAGAATTCCGTATTCTTCGCATTGCGACAACAGGAGCGTTGACTGCTAACAATCATATTGTCTATAGCAATGCCATGAGTATATTATTGTACGATTCTGATGAAGAAGGTGGAGCTGATGCTACTTAGTAGATTTACATCATCATACGTTGACGAGACTGCTCGCTATCTTTTCATAGCAGATGTTTCACAAGAGCCATACATCTTGAGAACCTGCAGATGAGCAATAGATGTATCGCGTTGGTTCGCCGCTTGTTCTCGGAATGCGTAATGGCGGATTCAAGTTTGAAGTACAAATTTATTATGGTACCTTGAGTGAAGGGGTCGAGCTTTTTTATACTAAAATGACACAAAGTTTTAAGTGTTTTTCTGATTAATTTTTAGTAAGAGAGCCCATAAGAAATAATGACTTATTGGCCTTCCTCGGGTATCTATTTACCATTACTTCCCGGTACTGTCGCCCCCTTACCTCCAAACTGATTGAGGGTATCTACAAAGAAGCGTTCGGAGAAGCCGGAAATAAATCCCCATACCATTGCTTTCGCATAATCTTGAGCTCCTTCGGGTCTCCAATATCCCAAAAAATCAGGCAAGGTTTTGCAGTCATTTCCTGCTTGTGCGCAAGCGAATTTGGGAAACAGCTCACCCGTAATTAACCCGCTTGCAAACATACCGTAGATCACTGCGGCTGAAATGATCCCAACTAAGGGTGGAATGGCTGAATAGGCAGCTAAATAAAAATTGGAGCTACGGGGTGCGTATCGATGGTGCGGGAAAATATCATCGAATGCATACAGTCGACGCAGACAGCTAACGAACCCCCCAAGGGCGCCAGATATCGCGACAAACAGGAGAACTGACGATGGGGACTCATCGGAAGGCCCGCGGACGTTTTCAGTCATGTTTAAGGTTGGGTCGGTAAAAATAAATACCGCGCCCAGGCCAAGCATGACAAAAAACGTCGCTGGGAACAACCATAGCACCATGGCGCGATGAGCACCAAGCTGATTATACTGTTTTTTGGGAGCAGCTTCCTGAGTAGGATCCGGTGTTGTGGTCATCGCGCGCACCTCTTTGGAAATCAACGAAAATCTATTCATTCATAATTTTGAGTATAAAGTCAATTCATTGGAATGTCTTACAATAATTGAGAATTTACGACAAATTCATTCAATAACTTTGAAACATCCATTAGAAAGACAGGGTAGTTGTTGCTTATACCATTCCAATGAATATCTTTTTAAGGGGTATTTTCCAACTATTGCCTGTTGATTGGTGTGCAATTGCACAATAAAGATTTGCTGCATTTTGGGTATTCATGTAAGTTACTTAGGTATCTGTTCTATTGGATTGTTACAAAGTAGGTAACAATCCAATATCTTAGGCAAAATGGGGGATATGGTGAGAAAAACTATCGGTCTTTTTTGCATGCTTGGCTTAGCTTCCAATCTGTGTTTTGCCACTGCACCTGATTTTGGTTACGATGGCCGCAAAGGTCTGGATGCTTCACAAACACAACAACTAACCAATGGTGAGATTGTTTTTACCGTTACGGATTTATCCACATCACAACACTCCGGGTTGATTGAGGCTGCCGTAATCTTTAATCAAACTCCTGAACAGACTTGGAATCTGCTCTATCGTACCGAAGATCAGATTAAATATCTCAAAGAGATCAAAGCGATCAAGGTGATTGCCAAGAATCCTCAACAGGACACCATCGAGTTCAAGGTCAAAGTCGCTTTCTTGGCCTTTAGCTACCGCGTCAATCATACTTTTGATAACTCTGATCTTAATTTCTTTTGGACTCTGGATACTACGTTCAATAATGATCTTCTAGAACTGCGTGGCTTCTGGCGTTTTTATCCGTATGGTCAGGACAAAACGCTGGCGCGTTATGGCAGCCTGGTTTCATTGAAGAATGTTCCGACTTTTATCGAAAACATGTTCAAGAAAAGTGGCGTGGCAAACTCATTGGTTAGCGTAAAAAAATATGTCGATTCAGGCGGTAATGATGTTCTTGCCAGGATTCCTGCTACGGAGGTAAAGCCTTATTCGGATCATTCGTCCCACAGTACGACTGCTGTGCATTTGCTGCCTTTGCAGTGAGGATTTATTTGGGTTTCTTATTTATAGGTGTACGCTGTGATCTAAGAGAAATGAGCTGAATCTCAATAAGGGGATAAAAAATGAAATATTTCTATCAAGTTTCCAATGCTCGTGTGTCAGTCTATGGTGTCACTTTCCTGGTGATTGCCTTAATCGTGTCAGGTTGCACAGTGAAGCTTATAAGCAGTTATGACGAAACTACTGATAAAGCTATAACTGCATTACACAAAAAAACAGAAATGCATTTGGTTGGTCTTGAAGTTATAGAGGATTTGCCAGAATGCAAATATGAAAATCAAAAGAAGTTTTATGAAGAGGCAAAGGTCGATGTGAGTGCTATTGCTGTTCGTGCCGCCGCTATCCCAAAAAATGAAATCACAGTAGATCAAACGACATTGCTATCGAAAAGCTTGGAGAATCTCGAGAGTCTCCACAAGATTGCGTGCCTATCTAAGAATGAAATTGCACCCTTACGGGTGCAATTTAACACTATCTTTACAGCAATTCTTAAGCTAGAGATCGCGAAACGTCGCGATGAATAATCCAATTTGAATTCTAATCTGAAGGAGAAATCATGAGTCTCGATGCAGCCCAATTAGGTAAAGACATTCTCAGCGCCATTAAAGGCGTCCTCGCAGAAAAATGGCCTGATGTTAAGGATTATGGCGAGGCCGAAGCCAAGAAGCTTGCTCAAACACTGGTCATGATCGAGGCATTAAGAATCTCGGGAAAGATCAATGAAGAGCAAGCAGCGCTTCATCTTGAAATACAAAAAAACGCCACACGCACGGTTTTCTTGACGCTTGAAGGACTGGGTATTCTTACCGCTGAAGCTGCAATCAATGCAGCGCTCAATGTTGTGAAGGATACGGTCAACACAGCTATTGGTTTTACATTACTTTAACTTATTACCCGAAAGCTTTGGTCAGTGGCTGAATCTGTATAGGAAGTACAGTCAATAAAATTAACAAAATATAAGGGGAAATGATAAATGGATATCTATTTTACGAAAAGAGTGAAATATTTAGTTGCTTATGTTATCGGTATCTTCCTAATAGCAGTTTCTTTACAAGGCTGCAAAACTTTAGAGGATTTTCAAGGCACTGTAGCTAATACCACAGGTCAAGTAACTACTCAGTTAGAAAATGCTATTACTCGACTAAGTGGAGAATCGGCGGATTGGCAGGCAACACTAAAAGAACTTGAGCAGCAGCTTGTTCTTGATGGTAAGGATATTATTTCAAATGATGTTTCTCGTTTAGTGCAACAAATCCCTGCTTCTGTCGGTGTAGAAGCCAAATGTGGTGCTGATTTTGTACGCATGCGAGTGAAGCAGGATCTTGAAAATTTACTAGCCAAAGTAACGAAAAAGCCTATACAAGAACCTGCCCCATATTTTTGTAATCCAATTCCACCCGTTGCTACGATAGGTACAGATAGAAGTATGCAATATTATGGTTTTAATCTAAAAGAAACAAACATGAAAGTATTTCTAGAGCATGATGGGGGCCAAGAACCATTAGGTCGAGCTGTGGCATACCCAACCGAATACTTGATGACTGTTAATTTAACAGATCCAATCTTCTGTGGTAAAGAAAATCGTAGAATAATTATAAACCATGATGGGCAAACCAAAAGTTTTCATATCATCAGAAAGATATGTCCAGGTCCTGTACCTCAACCAGCTAGGGAAGTTGAGAAACTTCATTCAGTTACTCCTCATGTTGAGAGTTGTGGGGCGTGTGGATTTAGTGTAGAACCAGAGATAGGAGGAGATTGTGCTCCGGGATATGAGCGTAGCCGATTTATGGTAACAAAATTGGGTGGAGATGGCTGGTGTTCTGCAGATGGGGAATACAATGGTAAACAACTCGGTTGGGCTGATCCAGGGAATCCGAATAACTGTAGAGTACGTGTGCATTTTGGAGGTGGATGGTTTCATAAACTTATATGCCAAATAACGATATATGAAATCGGCAAGGAAAAGCCGGTTCCTCCCACGCCTGATTGTGGGTGCTGGTAATGAAGAAATTTATTTCTTTCCCTTTTCTTGTGGCGGTGCTCATAGTCATGGGTTGTAAAAGCCCTCCGCCAAGACCGATAGGATTTGAATCTCCTTTTAACGAGGGACGTAATAGTGAAATTCCAATGACTCACCTGCTTGTTTCTAGTGATTGGGAAACGCTTGATGCTATAGTAGGAATAAACCCGCCATCGCGTTATATTTGTGTATATGAAGGGGGATTTAGATTACGCGTCAAAAGAGGACCGATTGCTACCTCCGGAAACCCCACTCCTGCTTGCGTGAATTATGGTGGAGCTTCCTCAATTGTTAGCCATACTGTTGAAATAATGGGTAATAAAGGGAGTGTAGTGAATTTCGTCCAAGGAGCCGGTAGTCTTAAATAATAATCTCTGCGGACTCAACTCACTACCTCTTGTGGTACGCTAAGGTTAGTTGAAAAACAGCAAGCTGAAGAGTGCAGTTAATACCCCGCCGCTTGCGGTGGAGTGCTTTATTGAATCTTTATAACTGGAGTTATGGCAATGAAAATTATAAATTTTGGTAATTTCCTGTTGTTTATCAGATCCACCGTTGCAAGCCTTGGGTTGTTAGGTTTTTTAGTTTTGGGAGGTTGTGTTTGGCCTGGGACTACTGTTCCCATTAAGCCTTCCACAACTGGTATTCTTGTGGTCAATATAGGATTTGGCGCCAGTGCTGCTTCTGGATATGAATGTAAAGGAAATGGAACTGTAAGAATTAGCTCGACAAGCGGCGCATCTCAGAACCAACTTTTCAGTTTTTCTGGCATTTCATCCAGCTCGTCACCAGCCTGCAATACTGCTGTCACATTTTCTAATTTAAATCCAGATACTTGGACAATTCAGATTGTGCCTGTTGGCATCGCATGCCCTAAACAGGTTGTGGCTAATAATGTTACAACCGCTACGATCCGGATGGATGGTGGCACGTGCCAATAGTGACGTATTTAATGTTGAGTAATAAAAATAGCCTATGAGATGCTAAAAAATAGTTTGGTTGCTAAGTTATCCTGCCGATCCAATTTTTGTTGATCTCAATAGTGACTTCACCAGCTTTGAGAAAAATTTAAAGCGATCTGTGGACGAATAAGGTATTTCAAGTAGATTTGTGTTGTGTTGTCAATTCTACGAATATGTATTTGCACTGTGGTGATCTATGAGATCTTATTATGTCATTGCAGTGTAGGAAGTGTGCGGCGATTGAGCCCATTATCGGTCAACTGAAATCGGATTACCGAATGGCCAGAAATTACCTGAAAGGCGCCATCGGTGATTGCTCAATCTGTTGATGGCTGTTGCAGAGTGGAATCTGAGAAATAGCTACTGGTCATTTTTTGGTTCTTCTTTCCGCGGTGAAAACTGCTGGCTTTACAAATTCTATGATGGAGAAAGATCAAATTGCTTGATTTTGTCTTTATTAACACTCCGTTTTTTGAGGCTACTGATCCGAGATAGCGATTGACGGGAATTTTTCAGGGCCGACTATGTACGTCTTGCGCCGCAACGGGAATGGAGAATATCAAGGCGAGGTGCAAAATGAAAAACTAAAACTTGAAATTTAGTGATTGCTTGCCGTATAAACTGGATTCTCTAGTGACGATACACTCAACGTACATGGGATTTAATCACCACCCTTAATAATCCTGAACTCTATTTCTGTCATTCACTTCTCTATGAAATATGGCAGGAGAATCCAAAATAATTGAATTGCTATACCGATTCAACTTCTAAAAGACACCATTTCCCAGGCCTTATTCTGTTTTTGATTACCTGCCCCCGCGGTTAAGCTAGTAGCTGAGAGTGGCAATACCGAATGTATTTGCCGCCAATGTGCCTGAAGATTCGGGCAAGCTGAACTTAGAGCCGGAGAAAACAATGGAAAACAATTTTTCTAAATTTGAATTAACCACCAGTCTGGTTGCGATAGGAAAGAAGCTACCGGTTATATCGCTGCCGACAAAAAAAAAATGTTCCGAAAAAAATCTCCTTACTCAACCACAGCTGGATACTCGGTCTCGTCGTGATGTTTTTTACTATATTGCTGCTGATTACACTGATAATGAGTGTGCTGCAGGCCAGAAACAATGGGGTGCAGCCCGAATTTGTTTCACAGTTGCAATTGCAGCATTTACGCTCATCAAATGCGGCTCAGCAAATAATCATCGGTAATGTATCAGCTTTTGCACAATTGCACGATAGCCGGAATCAACTGAATCGATATATCAGGCTGTTATCGCAAGGTGGTTCGTATCATGGCACGACTATTTCCGCTGTTGAGGACGCATTGTCGCCGAGCTTGGATGCGTATCTTGGAAACTGGCAAATTGAGGAAGGAAATATCCATCTGATTCTTAGTCAGCAAGAATCACTGTTACAGCTCATTAGCAGTATCCGGGCAATCCACATTGCGCATAGTCAACTTAACCGGCGCAGTGAGGAATTAATCAGCCGCATGGCGCAAATTGGCAATCTGTCGCATGAAATTCGCACACTCGAGGTCATAAGGATGCATGCACGCAACGTGGCAAGAAATGTTAGAACGCTATTGCCAATGGAATTGTCACTGGCGGAAGTTAGCGCGCAATTGGTGCAGGATCATGCCCATATTTCGGCGATCATGCACGCGTTAAGTCAAGGCGATAACGGCTTGGGCATAGCTTCCAGCCGGGATGAGATGATCCAGGATCTACTTTCGCATGTTTATGCCCAGGTAAGAAAATTCGACGACCACTTGCATGTTATCCAGAAAGAGATTTCTGCTGCAGCGACGGTGCAGTCGGCAATAGATGAGATGGTAAGCAAGAGCGATGTGATGTTGGACAGTGCACGCGTGCTGGGCGATGAGATTCGAGCGCAAACCATGCATACGATTTCGTGGTTAAATACACTGATGATAATACTCGGTGCCTGTGCGTCGCTTGCCTTGATCTTTTTTATCCGGATAGTGCGTCAGAATGCGCGCTATCAAGATTTGGCCAGCCGCAACGAAGTGGCCAGAACACAAAAGGCTATTGTGACTTTACTGGATGATATGAAAAGAATTGCCGATGGCGATTTGACGGTTCGCACCGACATCACCCATCACACAACCGGCGCCATTGCCGATGCCATCAATTGTACCATTGAGGAATTGCATACCCTGGTGGAGCAGGTTAATCAGGCTAGCGCGCTAGTGGTGAGAGCATCCAATCAGGCGCAACAGGTTTCATCCGGTTTATTGACCGCGGCGCAACATCAAACGGAAAAAATCGAACAAACAACGATTGCAGTTTTAAGTATGACGGAATCGATCAGCGAAATATCGGATATGGCCACTGAGTCTGCCAGAGTGGCGAAACAATCGCTGGCAACAGCGGAGAAGGGGGCATCGGCGGTGCGTGAATCGATTATCGGGATGAATGAAATCCGCACCTATATCCAGGATACTTCGAAGCGGATCAAGCGCCTGGGTGAGAGTTCACAGGAAATTGGCGAGATTGTCGCGTTGATCACCGATATCACGGACCAAACCAATGTTCTGGCTTTGAATGCAGCATTGCAAGCGACTGCTGCCGGCGAAGCGGGGCATGGATTCACCGTGATAGCCCAGGAAGTGCAGCGTCTTGCCGAGCGTTCGGCGGAGGCCAGCAAGCAAATCGGTGAATTGATTGTCACCATTCAAGGCGATACTCAGGATGCCATCGCTGCGATGGAGCGAAGCACGCTGGGTGTGGCAAAAGGCGCAAAGCGCTCGGATGCAGCCGGACGGGCCCTGGAGGAAATCGAACGAGTATCCAGGCAGCTCGCTCAATTAGTAGCGAATATTTTTGATGTGACTAATACGCAAACTCGGGCAGCACACAAGGTGGTTGCCAATATGGAAGAAATTCTTCATATTACCCGTCAGAATACCCAGGGAACCCTGAAAACCACCGGATCGATTAAACAGATTACTGGTTTTGCATCCGAACTGAAAGCATCGGTGTCTAATTTCAAGGTGTGATGGTATTGTCGATCTCACTATGAACTGATAGTAAGGATAAATGAGCGCTCAACCCAAACTTAACATTTCGGCCATTATCGGCATCAAAGACGGTATTTATCAGATATTTGCATTGATCGACCAGAATTTGGAGGTGTATAGCCAGCATCCCGGCAATGACAAGCTGATCAAAGACTGCCGGGATTATATTCATCAGCTGGATGGCTTGCTGGAGATGCTCAATCTGACGAGTATTACCATTGTCACCGAAAAGATGGAGCAAGTGGTTGATGCGCTGATTTATAAAAAGATTGAAATTAGCTCGCCGGTTATCGATGCGCTGAAACAATCCACCAAAGCTTTATTGTTTTATTTAAATGAACTCATTGATGGTGCCGAAGAAAACGCGTTGCGCTTGTTTCCGGCTTATCGCTCATTGATGCAAGTGTATGGTTTCGAGAATGCGCCCGAAAGTGATTTGTTTTTCCCGCGATTAACGGTGGATCCGGTGCTGAAAGCCCAAGCCGCGCATATTGATGCGGTATCCGTCAAATCCCTGGCCAAACAGTTGGGTACGGAATATCAGGCCGGTTTACTGACGTGGCTGCGTGATCCTTCGAATCAGCAGGGTTTGCAGCAAATGGCAGTGGCTGTGAATCAGATCGAGACATTCCCGGGAACTCCCGAGCAACGTGTTTTCTGGTGGGTGGCGGCTGGTTTCCTGGAAGATTTGCTGCATTTGGATAGTACTCATATTGACCTCACGATCCGGCGGTTGTGCGGGAAAATTGAGCAAGCGATTCGACATCTTGCTGCCGAAGCACCGGGTAACCCTGCAGTGTTAATGCGTGAATTGCTGTATCACCTGGCGCATAGCGCATCGATCGGACAGCGTATCGATGAAATCAAGCGCAGCTTTGCTTGGCCAGGCCTATCAGCCACCGGTGCGCTGACATTTGAACAATCGGAATCTCTGAATCCCGTGTTGGAAAGATTGCGCAGTACGTTGATGCAAACCAATGATATCTGGCGGGAGTTTTGTGCCGGGGATCAGGAAAGCCTGGTTTCGTTGTCAGAGTATATCGACTGGCTCTTGCACCAAGCGCAGCAAACGGAATGTGCGCCGCTGATAAAATTGATCGAAGCGATGAGCAATACCGCCGCGTATTTGCATGCCCAGCCGCAAGACATGAACGAGGAATTGGCCATGGAAATGGCTACCGCTTTATTGATGATTGAGAGCATTCTCGATGATTTCCACAAACTGCCGCCGGAGCTGCCACATCAGGTCGAGGTACTAATTACCCGCTTACAGGGTGTTACCGCCGGCGATGTCAACGTTAACGAATTACCGGCTCTTCCTTTTTTTAATGCGCTAGAAAGTAATACGCAGGACAAGGATTTGCTGGCGCGGGTGGCACAAGAAATGCTGACCAGTCTGGCGCAAATCGAGAGTATTCTGGATAAATTCTTTTTTGAACCCACTGAACGTTCCGAGCTGTCTTTGCTTTCAGGTTTATTCCAGCAAGTTTCAGGCGCCTTGGTGATGCTGCAATTGGAGCGTGCTCAAACTTTATTGAAACTTTGTCAGAATCTGGTTGAGAGATTGCTGGAACCCAACTATGAAATCATTGAATCAGAACAGATTCTGCTGGTGGATGGATTAAGCAGCCTGGGTTTCTTTATTGAAGCGCTCAGGAGCGGGCAACCCGATTGTATTCAGATAATCGAGGAAGCGCTTGCATTGTTTCAAATGACAGCGATACAAAAAGATGCTTTGCCGCCAAATCCGGAAAATGAAACTTTGCACGCTAACAAAGTTAAACCGGAAACAGTGCGTACTGAAACAACAAACACGGATATGGATTCGGAGTTGCTCGAGATTTTTCTGGAAGAAGCGGATCAGGTATTGGCAGAAATGACCCGTGATTTACAGCGATTTTGCGCCGATCCCGCCGATCGCGATGCACTTTCCAGCTTGCGGCGTGAGTTTCATACACTGAAAGGCAGCGGTCGCATGGTCAAGCTGGAGGAAATGAGCGATGTCGCATGGAATCTGGAGCAAGTGCTGAATCATTGGCTGGATGAGCAAAGACCGGTTACCGATCAATTAACAGATTTGATTATCCGTACGCACCAGGCTTATGCCGGATGGTGCAGGGATTTGCGCGCACAGGGTGCGGTTCATGTTGACGCAAAGGCATTGTTGCTGGCAGCAAAAGAATTGCTGGTTCAACAGACAAATGCCGGAGCTATGAGCGCTGCTGTCGATGCCGATGAACCCACAGTAAAATCCGAAGAATTGGCGGCATTACCGGAATCATCGCCTCGCCCCGCATCAGCGGGATATGCTGCGTTTTCCGATGCTGCCGGGAAAATCGACCCGGAACTGTTTCAGGCATTTCTTGAAGAAACGTATGACATTATTCCGCAAATCGGTAGCAAATTGCGCGCTTGGCGCATGTTGCCGGGGGATGACGATATTCACCGCGCGATGCTACGGCTGCTGCATACCCTGAAGGGAAGCGCCCGCATGGCGGGAGCGGTATTGCTGGGCGATTCGATTCATGCCATGGAAAGTCATGTCGAAGTGGCTTTCCGTGAGCGTAACATATCGGACTCTGCATTGGATCAGCTTGAAAATGAGTTTGATATCATCAGCAGTCAGATTGAACAGCTGCAAAGTATGAACGCTCCAGCGGTTTCGGAACCAGTCGATATCGCTAGTGCAGCGGATTCATCAGAGCAAGATCAGGCTTCACCCGAGAAAACTGATCTGCTTCAATCCAAGGCCATTTTACGCATCAATTCCGAGCTTATTGACCGGCTGATGAATGATTCCGGCGAAGCCAGCATTCTGCGATCCGGAGTTGAAGCGCAACTGAACAGTTTCAAGCAGTCTTTGCAGGATCTTGCCGAAAGCACCCACCGCCTGCATGATCAGTTGCGCGAGGTGGAAATTCAGGCGGAATCACAAATGCAATCCCACCTTGCGCAACAACATGAAAATCAACATGTATTCGATCCTCTCGAATTCGATCGTTTTTCCCGCTTGCAGGAATTGACGCGACTGATGGCAGAAAGTGTTGATGACATAATTACCGTGCAAAAGAGTCTACGCACAACCCATCATGCCGCTGAAGAATCGGTTGCGCAGCAATCCATCATCAACCGCCGGTTGCAGCAATCCTTGCTGCAAATCCGTACCCTACCGTTTAGCAATTATGCCGAGCGTTATTACCGCATTGTCAGGCAAGTTTCTGAGGATATGGGAAAAAGAGTTCATTTGGAAATTCTTGGCGCGGAAGTTGAGATAGATCGCAATGTATTGGAAAAAATTAACCCTCCGCTCGAACATCTGCTACGCAATGCCATTGCGCATGGCATCGAAGAGCCGGCACAAAGACAACAGATGGCTAAGCCCGAAACCGGGAAAATAACCCTGCAATTGCGCCAGGAAGGCAATGAAGTGATTATCACGCTCAGCGATGATGGCGGTGGCTTGAACCTGTCGCGTATCCGGGAGGAAGGACAACGGCTTGGATTGATCCGGGAAAAGGAGGCTCTGGACGACGCTGCGATCACGTCGTTGATTTTTGCACAAGGTCTGTCAACTACCGATTCCATCACCGGAATTGCCGGTCGTGGCATTGGATTGGATGTCGTGCGGAATGAAATCTTGATGTTGAGTGGTCGCATCAGCGTCCATTCCACCCCTCATCAGGGCACAAGTTTCACGATGTCTCTGCCGCTTACGCTGTCGGTGGCGCAGACATTCATGATTCGCGCGGGAAAACAAACCTATGCGATACCGGCTTTCATTGTGGAGCATCATCGGGAATTTGACCCGGACGAATTAAAGAAAGTCTATCAGGATCATTGTGTTGAATTTAACGGAAAAAAATATCCGTTTTCCCACCTGGCGCATGTATTGGGCGAATCCGATCGCAAGCCGGAAATTGCCCGGCACAACCCCGTGTTATTTCTGCATAGCGGTACCCAATATCTGGCGATTCAGGCTGATGAATTTCTAGGCGATACCGAGGTGGTGATCAAGAATACCGGCTCGCAACTCGCTCATGCACCCGGCATCGAAGGTGCCACCATCACCGGCGACGGCGAAATCATTCTGATCCTGAATCCGGTCAAATTGATGCAACGCAGTGATGTACAAAAAATGCTCAGCACACCGCTGCCTCAATTAACTGTCGTCACACAAAAGAAATCCGTCAAAACGTCCACCATCATGGTAGTGGACGATTCATTGACCGTGCGTAAAGTAACCTGCCGTCTTCTGGAACGTGAGGGTTGCAATGTAGTGATTGCGAAAAACGGCATCGAAGCGATCGAAAGTCTTCAGGAAATCATCCCTGATGTCATGCTGATTGACTTGGAAATGCCTAAAATGAACGGCTTTGAATTGATCGAAAAGATACGTGCAAACCCGGCAACAGCTCATATCCCGATGATCATCATTTCTTCACGAACCGCAGAGAAGCATCGCAAGATTGCCAAGGATTTAGGCGTTGATATATTTCTAGGTAAACCTTATAAAGAAGAGGAATTGTTAAATCACTTGTCCGAGTTGGTGAGAAATAAAGCGTAATTTGTGGCTAAATAACTTTGCTGACAGGAGCGTTTTGCCCTAATTTTTTCTTAATAGTTCATAATATCAATTTTGACAGTATAACCTTCTGATTTACCCAGATTCGGTTAATCTCATAAAATAGTAAAATCAATATTTGACTTTGAACTAACAAATACTTAGCTATTCTTTGCAAGAATCTATAAAACAATGAACGAGATAGAGCATGAAATTGAAATTGCAAAGCTAAAAGCCGATTTAGAGAAATCAAAATCAGCAAATCGCTATCAGTTGATTAGTACCGCTTTGGGAACATTTCTGGCATCGGTATTTGGCACTTCCTTACTATTTATTCAGAATACCGATAAAAATTTGCAGGAATTCGACGATGGCCATCGGGAATTTATTTCCAAATTCGTTGAAGTTGCCATGGACGCTGATATGGAACCAAGGCGAAGGCTTGCGCACTATTTCGCTTTTGTAACCCTTGATGAAAAGCAAAGATCTCGATGGGAAGAGTACGCGAAATACCTAGAAGAGTTGAATGAAGAAACTGAAAAAAAGGTTGACGTATTAAAAGAGCAGTTACATGAAACAATTTCTGATATCGATCGCTTAATTTTAGAAACCCAAATACGCAACTATCTATCCCAGCTAGAGCCCTTTAAGAGCAATGACGATGTATTACTCAAGAAAAAACTAGTGCAAGCTATTATATTAAATCGAGATAGTGAGAAGGAAAAAAGAATGTTCCAATCATTATCTCAAAGACTTTCCCATTTACCTGCATGCAAGAAACTTGACTCTATATCATCAAATAAGAAGGAGGCATTGCTTGATTGCATCAGAGAAATTGGAAGCAGATCAGAAACGGCCGCCTATGATCTTAAAGAATTTCAATTAATATCTAGTGAGGCCGGTTTAATATCTCCATAAACTTTACTAATATGAAGTCTTTCCTAAAAGTATAAATACAAAACTCTCACAGAAAAATCTCCTCATCGAATTGTATTAGCAATTCCAGAACTTCGCTCGAACACTACAAACTTGAAGCAATTGTGACAAAAATCACAGCATAGCTCTAAAAGCTGTGCTGTAATGTAACTCAATAATTTTAAATAAGATAGGGCGTTGCTTCATTGTTTTATTTAATAAAAACAGAGTCGTAAGAATATTGAGCTATTTTGATTAAAGCAAGCAACTAATCTAATGAATTTAACTTGATGTACTCACCTTCAACAATTATATTTGAAGCAAGGAAAATTTCTCATGGCTAGAAAATTGATCAGTATTGAAGCTCTGAATTTTCGTTCTACACCCGATACATCCTCCCTTGCTAATAGAATTGATATTTTGCATTTAGGTCAGTCGGTTACGGAAATTGGTCCAGCCACTAAATCGGGATGGGTGGAAATAGCGGTGGAGATCGACGGTATAACCAAGCAAGGCGTAGTAAAAGCAGAAATTAACGAACTACTTACCCTGAGGGAGCCGGTTTCAAATAGCCGTGAAGCTTTAGTTGTGGAAGCTATTAAGGAATGGTTGCGTTTCGAGCAAGGTCAAGCAAAAGATCATATTGATCCTTATTTTAGATTTGTGGGTGAAATGTGGAAAGCGATTGGAAAAGACCATCTAGATGGGCAAGATGAGAACCCTTGGTCGGCTGCTGCTATTTCATTCATGGTTCGTAATGCAGGCAAAAGTTTCCAGAAGTATAACAACTTCAAATTTTCGGGGAGGCATTCAGACTACATGCACGATTCAATAAAAAAACAAAAAGTGGCGGACATCAATGCACCCTTCTGGGGATTCCGATTATTCCAGAAAAAACCAGAGATTGGCGACATTGTTGGAAAATGGCGTGAGGAGCAATCTGATTTTGACGATGCTGAAGTAGGCCGCAATTTTTCCAGTCATTGCGACATCATTGTCAGTATTCATCCGGATTTTGTGCTCACCATCGGTGGCAACGTCAAGCACTCCGTCAGCATTAGCCGGTATGCAAAAACACCCAATGGCTATATTGATGACGAGAATGAAAACAACATTATTCTGATGGTTAACAAGGTATAAAAATTTAGCTAGTAGAGAACGGTCAATTTGTATTTCCTGCTAGTACTATCATCTTAACATTACATAGCAATATTATTGATGGAGAGATTTTCCATTTAACAATAATTGAGGATTACCATGCGTTTAATATCAAAATTCCTTTTAGTTACATTCTTCATAGCCATCTTATCTGGATGTGCTCTTTTAAAAGGAACCCCCAATGCACCTATTGATGTAAAGACAGTTGCAGAAAATATTGAGAAGAATCTTAATAATATTAATGATGTATATATTGATCCAGATACTAAAGAAGAGAAGAAAAGATCAATCACAAAAGAAACAAGGGATGGTCGAATAAATTCAGCGTTTATATTGATCGATCTACGCTATCAGGAATTTGTTAACGAGTCTGGTTTTGAGCATCGCTCTAAAACAATGGCATCAGAGTTTATTCAATTGTCGTTAAATCTTGCAGGAACAGCTGTTGGTGGCGCAGGTTTAAAAACACTACTGGCCGCACTATCCGCCGGTATTTCAGGTACCAGCTTAGCATTCGATAAAAATTTCATTTATGAATCGACAGTACCGGCACTCGTTATGCAAATGAATGCCGATCGATCAGTTATAAAAAGCCAAACTCTCAAGAGAATGGAACAAAATATATCTGATTATCCATGGGAAGCGGCGGTTCATGACTTAATCGATTATTACAATGCTGGAACTCTGCAGAATGCAATCAATTCGATCAAGAAAAATGCTGGCGCTATTGAGAAGCAAATGGAAGCAGAAATTGTAATAATCAAAAATATTGCCACGAACGACGATGTAGTACTCAAGAAAAAACTAACACAAGCTATCTTATCCAATCAAGATCGTGAGAAGGAAAAAAGAATGCTTAATCCATTATCTCAAAGACTTTCTCATTTACCTGCTTGCAAGAAACTTGACTCTGTATCATCAAATGAGCGCGAGACATTGCTTGATTGCATCAGAGAAGTTGGAAGCAAGTCTGAAACGGCCGCCTATGATCTTAAAGAATTTCAATTAATATCTAGCGAAGTCGGTTTAATATCCAATCCGTAGTAAGTTTAAAAAATTGTAACTTAAAGGAGCAAGGAGAATTGTTATGAAAATATTTGGTTATCAAGGCAATTTAAGCCTGGGAGAAATTCAAACACAAATACGTTTTCAAGAAGCAGGGGCTTTAAAACTCGTTGATTGTGTAGCTTCCACCGATAAAAGTAATCAACCGATTAATATTCTTAAATTCGAGGAACTTGCAGAGATACCCAATGATATTGTTTTAGTCAAAGCAAATGATCCGAAACCTACAGGCACAAGTGAAAAAGTTTTAACGGATGTTCTTGTGATTAATAACCAATTTACAACCATAGATTTTTATCGTTAATTTGTAATTTCCTGTGGTCTTGTCGCGGGGGATAGGTGCTGAAGAGAAGTGTTACATCGCAAGCGGTGAGTGCCTTACAGCGTAATCGTTAAGTTTATTAAAGAAATGGAGATATTAATATGCCTGAAAACCAAAAGCCAAGATCAGCAGATGTTCTGGTAAACACAGCAATTGAAACCCCGGGCGTAATGGATCAACTAAAAGCGCACCCAGAAGAAACCTTAAAAAAATTGGCTGAGCAATCAACTCAACAGGTACCGGCTTATGTCCCAGATACATGGATATATCGAATGGTTGTTGGTTCATTGGGCTTTGTTTGTATCGCTGTTGTTGTTGGGTCGATTGGCCTTGCATTTGTTTCAGATAGTAGTGAAGCAAAAATACCTGACATACTAACCGCCCTAGGTTCAGCTGCAATTGGTGCTCTAGCAGGAATTCTCGCGCCTTCGCCCTCAAGCAAGTAATAGGTGAATAAACACTAAGTTTTGTCATTTTTTAGGAGCGTTGCCATGAGCAAATTCAAATTTGGCGAGAAATCACTCAGCGAGTTGAAAGGTGTTCATCCGGAACTGGTTGCTGTTGTAAATAGAGCACTTGAGCTGACAGTACAGGATTTTTCCGTTCATGATGGTTTGCGAACGGTTGAAGAACAAAAGAAAATGGTTGCTTCTGGTGCTAGCAAAACAATGGATTCACGGCATTTGACCGGACACGCCGTTGATTTGGTTCCCTATATTAATGGGAAGCTCAGATGGGAATGGGTGCCAATTTATAGAATTGCTGATGCAGTAAGAATAGCCGCCATCGAATTGGGAACTCCAATTCGATGGGGTGGGGCTTGGGATATTACTTTTACGGAAAATCCCGATTCTCCGGAAGATATGGTAATCGACTATGTTGCTCGAAGGAAGAAGGCTGGAAAAGAGGCATTTATAGACGGGCCTCATTTTGAGTTGCCTAAGTCTAAATATTCATAAATACATACTAAAGTTCAAATTTGGAATGCTTATTGCATTATATAAAGCAATGCTGATGATTGATTCTGTGCTCTTGCGTTAACGCTTAAAACTGCTGGTTGTAATTTCTTCTTTTCCGCACAGTTTTGCGGTTTCATTGACGCAACCGATTGCGGCAGTCATTTCAAATTCCGCTGCTTTGGCTTCGGCGATTGCTCTTTCTATTGTTTCTGTTTCCGTATCAAGTGTTCGGGTCGGATCGTCGGCTAAACTGCGTATTTGTTCCGCAAGATTGTGAAGTACAGCAAAGCGTTTTTCCGCTGCATTCTTGGCTTGTTTCATAAAGGCGTGATATTCACCCAGCAATTCATATTTCATTGCTTCTCCTTCAAATTTGGATGCGAAGACGTCTGCTTGAAGTCAAGCAAACGGATAAATGGCAAAATCTGTACCGGGGCGTTTGCAAGTACAGGGTTTTGAGATCAAGAAAATGGAAATGCGTGAACTCGTATTTAAAGCCCTGATTAGCTTTTAACTACGCTCATGTGCGAACGAATATCAGATATAGCGTTGGATGTCCGTTCGATACGCACTCCCAGCTTTTTGACCCCTCGTATTATACCCAGCTTGGCAACACTGACCTTGATCCACGGGGATTGAAATTCCGTCAGAACAGTTTGAGCGATATGCTCGGCCAATGCTTCCAGCAGTGAAAAATGATGGGTCGCCAGAATCTCATTAATTTTCTCAACGATCAGAGCATAATCCAATGCGTCTGCAATGTTATCGGACTGACAGGCACGGCTGGTGGGCAGTGCGATTTCCAGGTCGATCCGGATGGTTTGCGGCACAATGCGTTCCCAGGGGTAAATGCCAATCAGGGTCTTGGCTTTAAAGTCATGCAGAAAAATAATATCCATCGGTGATTAAGCGCTAAAATACGAGAGTTATTCTGGAAGTATCAAAAGCTTCACGGGTGTGAACAAGTACGCGATTCTATTCTATTTTGTCCGGATGGTGCTAATTACATGACGTTATGGATATTTGCCATGTTGGCATATTTGCTGGGATCGGTTTCTTTTGCCGTGATATCCAGCTGGATTTTTAAATTACCGGATCCGCGCACGTACGGCTCAAAAAATCCTGGGGCGACCAATGTTCTGCGTAGCGGCAAGAAAACGGCGGCGATTTTTACCCTGCTGGGTGATGCCGGGAAAGGTTGGCTGGCAGTGATTCTGGCGCAAATTTACGCCCCATTCTGGGGATTGGAAAACGAAGCGATGGCGGTGGTTGCGCTGGCGGTATTTATGGGGCATGTGTTCCCGGTATTTCTACGTTTCCAGGGCGGAAAGGGGGTGGCCACGGCAGTGGGTGTATTGCTGGGATTGTATTTCTGGTTGGGCCTGTTGGCTATCGCAACCTGGATTCTGGTCGCATTGATCTGGCGCATTTCTTCGCTGGCGGCTTTGCTTGCAGCCGCGTTGGCGCCGGTATATGCTGCAGTGCTGCTGGGCTTTGGAAGCAATACATTAGCGGTGTTGTTGATGTCACTGATACTGATTTGGCGTCATCAGTCGAATATTGTTAATTTACTGGCGGGCAAGGAAGGGCGCATTGGCGAAAAAAAATCTCCCGGTATCTAAGGAAACACTGATTAATTGGCTTCCGGTTTCTCAAGCATTTCCAAATCCCAGCGTGCCTTGACGGTAAAACTGCCGGCCGGTTGCCAATTTTTTTCCGGCATTGCCTGGAGTCGCATTGCGCCGGCAAATGCAATCATGGCGCCATTATCGGTGCAGAATTCAAGTTCCGGATAAAAGACCGCCGCGCCTTTCAGGGCCGCTTTATAATCGAGACTTTCACGCAATTGCTCGTTAGCGCCGACGCCACCGGCTACCACCAGTTGCGTTAATCCGGATTGTGATAAGGCGGCCAGTGATTTTTGCGTCAATACCTCCACAACCGCGTCTTGAAATGCCAAAGCAATATCCGCACGGGTTTGTTCTGTAAGCTCCTGTTTGTTGACTAAAGTCAGAACTGCGGTTTTCAGCCCGCTGAAACTGAAATTGAGATCCCCGCTGTTCAGCATTGGCCGTGGCAATTTAAATTGTCCGGGGCGGCCTCGCCGGGCGAGTTTCGATAACGCCGCGCCACCCGGATAACCCAATTCCAGTAATTTGGCCGTTTTATCAAATGCCTCACCGGCAGCATCGTCTACGGTTTCACCCAGCAATCTATAGTGACCGACTGCGTCCACTTGCATCAATTGCGTATGTCCTCCCGATACGAGTAAAGCAATGAATGGGAAATTCGGTGCTGGGGTGGATAATAACGGGGACAGCAAATGCCCTTCCAGATGATGAATGCCCAATGCAGGAATTTTTAATGCAAAACTCATTGCCGCGCCAATGCTGGCGCCGACCAAAAGCGCACCGGCCAGGCCGGGGCCCTGCGTGTATGCTATTGCATTGATTTGATGCAAGTCACATTTTGCAGCGGCCAATGTTTGTTTAATCAAAGGTAATACGCGCCGGATATGATCGCGTGATGCCAACTCAGGCACCACGCCACCATATTCACTATGCATTTCTACTTGTGAATACAGTGCGTGACTCAACAGACCGCGCTCCGTGTCAAAAAGCGCAATTCCGGTTTCGTCGCAGGAAGTTTCAATACCTAAAACAAGCATTAGAAAAAGTCATGAAGGTAATATTTTGGGATCGATTGTCATGGGGTATGGGGTTATTTTAGCATTGCGATTCTCAATTAAAATTGTAACTTTTGCCTCATTCTCATTGATCATTCCGGCGCACATAATGCCCGATTCACGATCTTATTGCCTGGGTTCATTTCATATCGGGAAAGGCTGTCAGTAGATAAATTCCCACGGAGAAGATATAATTCTCTGAATAATTAGCCTTTACAACAAGAAACCAAAAACTATTTATTCTAACAATTCACCTCATCAAGATTACCTGCGTTGCTAATCCACGAATCACAGAATGCCTTAAGGGCACCTCTAAACTCATCCGGCATGTTCGTTAATTAGCGCTATTGAAACTTAAAAATTTATTAATTCTGGAGGAAAAATGAGTCACACGCTTTATGAAACCACCGTACAGCGGGTACAACGCTGTGAATTGGCCGTTCCGGGTTCCAACCCGGGTATGTTTGAAAAGGCATTGAACAGCGGTGTCGACTTTGTTTTTCTCGATTTGGAAGATGCTGTTGCTCCCGATGACAAAGTCCAGGCACGTAAGAATGTTATTCAAGCGCTTAACGATCTGGATTGGAAAGGGCATGGCATCACGGTTTCAGTGCGCATCAATGGCCTGGATACACAATACATGGTGCGTGATGTGGTGGATCTGGTGGAGCAGGCGGGAAGCAAGATCGATACGCTGCTGATCCCGAAAGCAGGTGTGTATGCCGATGTTTACATGGTGGAAGCCATGGTGACGCAGCTTGAGAAGCAGCAAGGCCTGACCAACCGCATCGGTCTGGAAGCGTTGATCGAAACCGCGCTGGGCATGGCCAATGTGGAAGATATCGCGCGTCATGGCGCAACCGCGCGATTGGAAGCGTTGCATTTTGGCGTGGCCGATTATGCCGCCAGCAACCGCGCCAGAACCACCAACATCGGCGGATTGAATCCGGATTATCCCGGCGACCAGTGGCATTTCGCCATCAGCCGTATGATCGTGGCCTGCCGTGCGTATGGTTTGCGTCCCATCGATGGGCCATTTGGCGATATTAAAGATCCGGATGGTTACGCGCTAGCGGCGAAACGCGCAGCTGCGCTGGGATGCGAAGGCAAATGGGCCATTCACCCCACGCAAATTGAACTGGCCAACGATGTGTTTACACCGCCTGAGAGAGAAATTGAAAAAGCCAAGCGCATTCTGGCCGCGCTCAAGGAAGCTGCTGCCCAAGGTAAAGGCGCTGCAGCATTGGATGGCCGCTTAATTGATGCCGCTTCGGAAAGAATGGCCAATAATGTGGTGAAAATCGCCGATGCGATTGCCGCCAAAAACGGCCGCCGATGAATGACTAAAAGAGCCGCTGATTGCGGCTTTTGTTTTTATCATGCAATGAATTGAATTTATTGAATTAACGCAGTTATTGCAATTGTTGGGGAAATTGAATTGAACATTCACGAATATCAAGCAAAAGAAATTCTGGCGGAATACGGCGTCAAGATTGCTGAAGGCGGTTTGGCCTACAGCGTTGTCGAAGCGGTACAACGTGCCAGAGAAATAGAGGGCGATGTATGGGTCGTCAAGGCGCAGATTCATTCCGGTGCGCGTGGCAAGGCGGGTGGTATCAAGGTGTGCAGAACGCATACGGAAGTCGAGCAGGCAGCTGAGGAATTAATCGGCAAAAAACTGGTGACCCACCAAACCGGCCCGGCTGGAAAAATTTGCTCCCGCATCTATGTTGAAGCCGGAACCAATATCAGCAAGGAGATGTATCTGTCCTTCATGATCGATCGCGCCAGCGAGCGCGTCATCATGATCGGCGCCGCCGAGGGCGGTATGGAAATCGAGAAACTGGCAGAGACCAATCCGGAAGCGATCATCAAGATTTATATCGAACCCGCCGTCGGGTTGCAGGATTTTCAAGCGCGTAAAATGGCATTTGGCCTGGGTATCGATCCGGCCCAACTGAACCATGCGGTGAAAACCATTAAAGGCTGTTATCGTGCGTTGCGCGATCTCGACGCCAATATCCTGGAAATCAACCCGCTGGTTATCACCGCCAATAACGAAATCGTAGCGCTCGATGCCAAAATGGTATTTGACGAGAACGCATTGTTCCGCCGTCATAAAATTGCTGAGTTGCGGGACAATACGCAAGTGGACAATCGCGAAGTCGCAGCTGCCGAAGCCGGTTTGAGTTACGTCGGCCTGGATGGCGATATTGGCTGCATGATCAATGGCGCAGGCCTGGCGATGGCGACCATGGACATGATCAAGTTGGCGGGTGGCGAGCCTGCAAACTTTCTCGATGTCGGTGGCGGCGCATCCGCCGAACGCACCGAAAAAGCATTTCGTCTGGTGCTTGCCGATTCAGGCGTTAAAGCGATGCTGGTGAATATTTTCGCGGGTATCAACCGCTGCGACTGGATTGCGGAAGGCGTAGTGCAAGCGGTCAAGAATATCGATATGAAAATCCCGTTGGTGGTTCGACTATCGGGAACAAACGTCGAAGAAGGCCGTAGCATCATCAAGAACAACGGCTTGCCTATCATCACCGCCGATACGTTAGCGGAAGCCGCGGAAAAAGTCGTCCGCGCGCGTAACGAAGTCGTCGCTCAAAAAGCCTAGGAGTTCAAAGTGGCCATATTAATCAACGAAAAAACAAAAATAATTGTGCAAGGTTTTACCGGAAGGATCGGTACCTTTCACGCCCAGGAAATGATCGACTACGGCTCCAACGTGGTTGGCGGTGTTACGCCCGGCAAAGGTGGACAAACGCACCTGGGATTGCCGGTATTCAACACCGTCAAGGAAGCGGTTGAACAAGTAGACGCGGAAGCCAGCATCGTCTTCGTGCCTCCGGCCTTCGCTGCGGATTCGATCATGGAAGCCGCCGATGCCGGAATCAAATACTGCGTTTCGATCACCGACGGCATCCCGACGCAAGACATGATGACGGTCAAGAATTTCCTGCGCCGCTTTCCGAAAACGGAACGCATGCTGCTGACCGGCCCGAATTGCGCCGGCACCATCAGCCCGGGCCGTGCCATGCTCGGTATCATGCCCGGCCATATCTATATTCGCGGCAATATCGGCGTAGTTGGCCGCTCTGGCACCCTGGGCTACGAAGCGGCTGATCAAATGCGTCTGCTCGGTATTGGTATTTCAACATCGGTCGGTATCGGCGGCGATCCGATCCCCGGCAGCTCGCACCGCGATATTCTGGAACGACTGGAACAAGACCCGGAAACCAAAGTCGCGCTGATGATCGGCGAAATCGGCGGCCCGCAGGAAGTCGACGCCGGAAAATTCGCCAAGGAACACATGACCAAACCGCTGGTGGCTTACATTGCCGGACTCACCGCACCCGAAGGCCGCCGCATGGGCCATGCCGGTGCGATCATCTCCTCCGCCGGAGAAAGCGCCGCCGAAAAAGTCGCGATGCTGAAAGAACTCGGTGTTACGATCTGCCCAACCCCGTCGCTGATGGGGCAGACGGTTGCGGAAGTGCTGGCGAAGTTGTAACCGTTACCATTGTTCAAAATAAAAACCCGGGAGCTGATGCTTCCGGGTTTTTATTTTGTCGAGTTAAAATCACGGTGTTTTTTACGTAATATACTGCGTCATTTCGGATGTATATTTTAGCTAGGTATCAGATGATGATAGCAAAGGTTACTGCAGATCGAGACATTAGTCAGAAAAGTATTCTTCGGCGATACATGGACTTGCCGAAGCTGCTAGATCTGCTTCATACGAGATCGTTGTACTTTCGACGCGCTGATGGATTCTCTGATCGCTTTGAAGGGGCTTTGTTTCCGAGTTTACGAAAATCGCTAGATGAGGCGTTTGTTCAAAAGTTGGCATCTGATGGTGCAGACTATTTTTATCGACGGGCAAGAGAAGGCAATTATGTCAGTTGCTGGACGATTGGTGCCACAGACAACATGGCTCTGTGGCAGCTCTATGGCGGATTGAAGACCTCCATTGCCGTGACCTCCACTGTAGATTGCCTATTTGAATGTGCGCTTTTCTGGAACCGCTCCACGCATTTTCATAAGGTAAGATATGTTGACCATCGCCGAGTCCGGAACTACGTCATAGGTAACTATACTGACGTCCTACAATACAAGAGCGATGCTTACAAATACGAAAAAGAGCTCCGAGTAATTGTGCCGCAACAGGAAGATGGATGGGAGAAGAATCCAATCGAAGTGAGGCTTGCCCTTCCGAGTGTCGATACGCTTGTTAGAGGTGTGATTGTGGCGCCAGAAGCCGATTCAAACTTTCTTGAGGCTGTGCGTGAGCTTTGCAAACGGTACGATCTGAAGGCTCCGGTCAAGCGCTCAAGGCTGTCCACTTATCCAAAATAATAATAACCTTCTAGCGAGGTGGGTTGAGCTGTCGAGGAAAGTCCAACATCAATCAGGGGTAAAACAAAGACAAAGGGTTCGTTTCGTAATTAATGATCCGAGTTATTGAATCGCAACCCCAAATTCCAGGCAAGAATCGGTTTTGAAGAGACTGAATTTTGTTTTAACCGTCGCTATGATAATCTTGCGCACTTTTGGATGAACAATGAATGATATGGAAAATAATTTACCCGGACGGCCGATAAAACGAACTCATCCGATAGCACAATTTCTTTTTCTCACCCGGTGGTTGCAGTTACCCTTATATCTGGGGCTGGTACTGGCGCAATGTATCTATGTGTTTCATTTCTGGGTCGAGCTGGTGGATCTCATCGGTGCCGTGATGGGCAATCAAAGCGCGTTACAGCATATTCTCGATACCGTTACGATTAAAGGTGCCGAAAGGCCGGAGAAATTGACTGAAACGGCCATTATGCTTGTCGTGCTGGGATTGATTGATGTGGTCATGATCTCGAATCTGCTGATCATGGTAATTATCGGCGGTTATGAAACCTTTGTATCACGTATGAACCTGGAGGGGCACCCTGATCAGCCGGAATGGCTGTCGCATGTCAATGCTTCCGTGCTGAAGGTCAAGCTGGCAACCGCCATCATCGGTATTTCGTCGATCCATCTTCTGAAAACATTCATCAACGCCAGTGCTTATGACGAAAAGACGCTGATTGCACAAACCGGAATACATATGGCGTTCTTGCTTTCTGCCATGGCTATTGCCTACTGTGATCGTCTGATCTCTCAAACCGGTCAACAATCGGGCGGACATTGATATTGCGCGCTTCCACATAAAACAGTAGCGACTGCCCGATTTCTACTCGTTTTGCGATGGTTTTTAAAGTAATGTATTTATTGCCACGCAAGACGATCTCCGATCAACCCAGTAATAAATCACCTCGCTGCGCTTTGGGGTTCATTTGGTAAGTTTCATAAGGTAAATTTATCAATGAAAACAGTGGTATATTTATTTATGAGCGCCCCTGCAAAAATTGAATTCTCAAATGAATTCAGTGCTATGATTTCACCTTGTTCCATCACAAACGGAACAAGCAGGCACAGCAGTTCCGGCCGGAATTCAGCCAAGGATATGCTGTAGCCAAAAACTAATAAAAGGCGATTTCAACGATAGCGCCTGATAAACTTTATAAGGATAATAATAATGACAACGATTCGAGTTGATGATGTTTTTGTTGATGAAAGCAATGCAACCGCAAATTTTACCGTGTGGCTGGATGTTGCAAATGCCGCTCCGGTAACCGTTAATTACCGGACAGATTTGAATACGGCCACTTACGCCGGTAACCAGGATTTTGTGTTTACTTCTGGAACCTTAACTTTTAATCCCGGTGAAATATCTAAAACGGTTAGTGTTTCTATCACCAATAATGCAATCGCTGAAGCGATTGAGAACTTTGAACTCAATCTATCTTCACCCAGCGCCAATGCAACCATTGCTGATGCTTCCGCACTGGGAACAATTTTCGATAACGATGCGCCATCGGGCACACCGGTGGTCTCGATCAATGACTTTACCGTGGACGAAGCGACGAAAGAAGCCACGTTTGTCATCGCGCTTGACCGGCCATCGACCAGCGTGGTGTCGATGAACTATGCCACGCAGAATGGCACCGCCCTGGCGGGATCGGATTTTGTCGCCAAGAGCGGCTCGTTAAGCTTTTCACCGGGGCAGACTGCAAAAACAGTTAAGGTTAGCTTGCTTAATGATATTGCAGCAGAGTCATCGGAAGCGTTCAATCTGGTGTTATCCGCACTGACCAACGCCACCACGCTGGATGCTATCGGCACTGCGATCATATTTGAGAATGATGCAGCCGCGGTGAGCAATTCCAGGATTTCCGTCGACGATATTTTTGTCGATGAATCACAAGCCTATGCGGACTTTCTGGTACGTCTGGATGCGCCGAATATCAATCCAGTCACGGTGAATTACCGGACAGACCTGAATACGGCCACTTATGGCGGTAACCAGGATTTTGTGTTTACCTCGGGAACGTTGAATTTCGCCCCGGGAGAGATGGTTAAAACGGTACGGGTCACGATGTCGAATGGTTCAATCGCCGAAGCGATCGAGAATTTCGAATTCAATCTATCTTCGCCCAGCGCCAATGCAACCATTGTTGACGCGTCCGCGCTGGGCACCATCATCGATAACGATGCACCGTCGGGCACACCGGTGGTCTCGATCAATGACTTTACCGTAGACGAAGCGACGAAGGAAGCCACGTTTGTCATCGCGCTTGACCGGCCATCGACCAGTGTGGTGTCGATGAACTATGCCACGCAGAATGGCACCGCTCTGGCGGGATCGGACTTTGTCGCCACGAATGGTTCACTTAAATTTGCGCCGGGCGAGACCGCCAAAACGGTGAAAGTCACGTTAGTGAACAACGCCGCGTTTGAAGCATCGGAAGCGTTCAATCTGGTGTTATCCGCACTGACCAATGCCACCACGCTGGATGCTATCGGCACTGCGATCATATTTGAGAATGATGCAGCGGCGGTGAGCAATTCCAGGATTTCGGTCGACGATATTTTTGTTGATGAATCGCAAGCCTATGCGGATTTTCTGGTACGCCTGGATGCACCGAATATCAATCCTGTCACCGTTAATTACCGTACAGACCTGAATACGGCCACTTATGGCGGTAATCAGGATTTTGTGTTTACCTCGGGAACGTTGAATTTCGCACCGGGAGAGATGGTTAAGACGGTACGGGTTACGATGTCGAATGGTTCAATCGCTGAAGCGATCGAGAACTTTGAATTCAACCTATCTTCACCCAGCGCCAATGCAACCATTGTTGACGCGTCCGCGCTGGGCACCATCATCGATAACGATGCACCGTCGGGCACGCCGGTGGTCTCGATCAATGACTTTACCGTAGACGAAGCGACGAAGGAAGCCACGTTTGTCATCGCGCTTGACCGGCCATCGACCAGTGTGGTGTCGATGAACTATGCCACGCAGAATGGCACCGCTCTGGCGGGATCGGACTTTGTCGCCACGAATGGTTCACTTAAATTTGCGCCGGGCGAGACCGCCAAAACGGTGAAAGTCACGTTAGTCAACAATGCTGCATTTGAAGCATCGGAAGCGTTCAATCTGGTGTTATCCGCACTGACCAACGCCACCACGCTGGATGCTATCGGCACTGCGATCATATTTGAGAATGATGCAGCCGCGGTGAGCAATTCCAGAATTTCCGTCGACGATATTTTTGTCGATGAATCGCAAGCCTATGCGGACTTTCTGGTACGCCTGGATGCGCCGAATATCAATCCTGTAACCGTTAATTACCGTACAGATTTGAATACGGCCACTTATGGCGGTAACCAGGATTTTGTGTTTACCTCGGGAACGTTGAATTTCGCACCGGGAGAGATGGTTAAGACGGTACGGGTTACGATGTCGAATGGTTCAATTGCTGAAGCGATCGAGAACTTTGAATTCAATTTGTCTTCGCCCAGCGCCAATGCAACCATTGCTGATGCTTCCGCGCTGGGCACCATCATCGATAACGATGCACCGTCGGGCACGCCGGTGGTCTCGATCAATGACTTTACCGTAGACGAAGCGACGAAGGAAGCCACGTTTGTCATCGCGCTTGACCGGCCATCGACCAGTGTGGTGTCGATGAACTATGCCACGCAGAATGGCACCGCTCTGGCGGGATCGGACTTTGTCGCCACGAATGGTTCACTTAAATTTGCGCCGGGCGAGACCGCCAAAACGGTGAAAGTCACGTTAGTCAACAATGCTGCATTTGAAGCATCGGAAGCGTTCAATCTGGTGTTATCCGCACTGACCAACGCCACCACGCTGGATGCTATCGGCACTGCGATCATATTTGAGAATGATGCAGCCGCGGTGAGCAATTCCAGAATTTCCGTCGACGATATTTTTGTCGATGAATCGCAAGCCTATGCGGACTTTCTGGTACGCCTGGATGCGCCGAATATCAATCCTGTAACCGTTAATTACCGTACAGATTTGAATACGGCCACTTATGGCGGTAACCAGGATTTTGTGTTTACCTCGGGAACGTTGAATTTCGCACCGGGAGAGATGGTTAAGACGGTACGGGTTACGATGTCGAATGGTTCAATTGCTGAAGCGATCGAGAACTTTGAATTCAATTTGTCTTCGCCCAGCGCCAATGCAACCATATCCGATCCTACTGCTCTTGGGACCATCATCGATAATGATGCAACCTCCGGGGTGCCGGTCGCAAGAATTACTGACACTGTTGTGGACGAGACCGACCAAACGGCAACCGTCACCGTCATTCTTGACAAACCAAGTGTTAATGGCACAAAGGTTAATGTGGCAGGGCAGGATGTGACGGCTAATAATGGTGGCGATTTTCGCAATCTGCACATTGGCACGGTTGCGTTTGCGCCTGGCGAAACAGCTAAAACGGTTACATTTGGCCTGTTGAACGATAATGCGGTTGAAGATGCGGAGCTATTTGATGTGATGTTAAGCAGCCCGGTTGGATTGACCGTGGGGGATGGGCGCGGACATGTCATTATCGCTGGCAGCGATAGAGCTGCCCTGGCTTCACCTGTGATCAATGTCGCCAATGTCGCTGCCTCGGAAGATAAAGGATTTATCGACTTCCAGGTTACGTTGGCAGCACCCAGTGTTGGCGGTGCTCGTGTAAATTACAGTACTGCTGCAGGGACAGCCAGTTCCGGTACGGATTATGTGCATGCCTCCGGAACCTTGGCTTTTGCACCCGGTGAAGTCTCCAAAATCGTTCGCGTTGCTTTGGTAAACGATCTCACTGTGGAAGCGCTCGAGAATTTTAGCTTTAACCTAAGTGGCGTCCTCAATGCCACGATCGGTAATGCCTCGGCCAGCGCGGCCATCATCGATAACGAAAGCGCCGCTCCTGCAGCGCCGATTGCAATGGCGGGTACCTCTGGAAATGATATTTTGCAGGGTACGCAATTTAGGGATGCTTTTACAGGGGGTGCCGGCAATGATACCTTCAACGGCGGTGATGGCAACGACAGTATGGTGGGAGGAGGGGGTAACGATACCTTTCTCCTGGAGAATGCAGGCGATACGTATTCCGAAGCGGGCGGCGGCGGTACCGATCTGGCGATCAGTTATCTGCCAAATCATACGCTGGGCGCTAATGTTGAGAACCTGCTTTTGGCCGGCACCGCAACAACGGGAATCGGCAATACACTCGCCAACACGATTACCGGCAATGGCGGAAACAACACGATCAACGGCAGTTCCGGGAATGACATCCTGAACGGCGCTGCAGGCTCCGACAATATTTCCGGGGGTACGGGTTCTGATTTCATCGTGTTCAATACCGCGCTGAATGCCGCTACCAATGTCGATACGCTGGCGGATTTTAACTTGATTGACGATACCATCCGTCTGGAAAATGCCATTTTTACCCAGTTTACGGCAACTGGCGCTATTCCCGCGAATACGCTGGTATCCGGCCCGGGCGCAGTGGCGTTGGATAGTAATGATTTCCTGATTTATAACACCACCAATGGAAATCTTTCTTACGATGCGGATGGCAATGGTGCCGGTGCGCAAGTGGCTTTTGCAATATTGACAGGAGCGCCCGCGCTGACAGCCGCGGATTTTGTAATCATTTAGAATCTTGTTTCCGGCATTGCCGATAGTTTCCTCGGTAATGCCTGGCGATGATACTCAGGGTGCTTGCGGGTACCCTGAGTATTTTTATTGCTAAGCATCATGCCATAACAATGGCATTATCCAATAAATGCAATATGCCTTGCAGGGCAGTCGTCACGGCTGAATACCGGATGCTTTCACGGCTACCCTTGAAGTGACGGGTTTCTTGTTGCACCAGACCATCCTTACTCGCCCACGCAAAACACACCATTCCTACCGGTTTTTCGGCTGTTCCGCCATCGGGTCCGGCAATGCCGGTAATGGATAAGCCTATTTGCGCATGGCTTCGTGTAAGCGCTCCGGCGACCATCGCCTGTGCGGTTTGCGGCGATACGGCGCCAAATTGATCCAGGAGTGCGGGTTGCACTCCAAGCATTTCGCATTTGGATCGGTTGCTATACGTGATAAAGCCCCGGTCATACCAGGTTGAACTGCCCGCCACCGCGGTAACCGCCTGACCCACCCAACCACCGGTGCAGGATTCGGCTGTCACCAGCATCCATCCGTGCTGCCTAAGGCTTTCCCCGACACATGCCGCCAGATCGAGAAGGGCTTGATCGTCATCAAAGTCAAGTGTTTTACGGGTCATGGGTCGGTTGCCTTCTATTTATTACAAAAATCAAACTAATTTATGGGTGACGCCAGATGTTCATCCATAAATGTTCTCAGAGCTTTTTGCCAGGCGGGTTGCATGAATATAAAGCCGTTATTGTGACCGCCTTGCAGGGTTAAGAATTGTTTTGGTCCAGAGACGGTTTGATACAATCGTTGGCCATGCTGAAACGGAACGATTTCATCTTGCGGGCTGTGCGCGATAAAAACCGGGCACGTCACCGATTGCAAGGATTCCAGCGTGTTGTACTCAAAACGGCTGATCCAGCGGACCGGCAGAAACGGATAGATTTGCGTGGCCAGATCGGAAACCGAAGTAAATGTCGAAGCCAGCACCAGCAAACCGGGATTTTCACGTGCAGCCAGCCAGGCTGCGATCGGGCCGCCGAGTGATTCGCCAAACAATATCATTTGCTCAGGTGCGATCTTTTGCGTCACGATCAAATGCTGCCAGGCGGCCTGGGCATCCAGATAGGTGCCGGATTCCGATGGTGTTCCGCTGCTCTGGCCATAACCCCGATAATCAAATAACAAGGTGTTATACCCCAACCGCCTGAACATGGTCAGATAATTGATGCGATGGGAAATATTCCCCGCGTTACCGTGAAAAAACAGTACCGTGCCTTTAGCATCCGGTACAGGCACCCACCATCCATGCAGGGTTTCGCCATCAGCGGTGGCGATACTAACGGATGAATAATCCAGGCCGAACATGGCTGGTGTATTGCTGAGCTGCTTGTCGGGAAAAAATACCAAGCGGGATTGACCCAGATAAACCAATAAAACCAGTGCGAGATATGTAATCGCCAGAAGAATGAACAGGTTCAGCAGCATGCGCATGGCACAATGAATCAGGGTTGCTTCAGATTGATCACGATGTCCGCACCCAGGCCGGTTGCAGTAAATGCGGAATCGCTGAATTTCGGAAAGCCCATGTGCTGCTCAGGATTGTTCGATAAGCCGAATGGTTCTCTCGGTAACAGATTCCACTGCCTTTTTAATTTACGGTTCCCGTCCAGATCATGATAAGCCGCGACGGCGTAGGTTCCCGGCTGTTCGAGATTGATACAGACTTGCTGCGATCCCTCTTCCGCAGGCGTGCGAACCTTGCGCTTGCGTCCCTTTTTAAACAGAAAATGCTCCGGATCATCATACAACTCAACGTTCAGTACACCGCGTGGTTCAATGCCATGAACGGTTACCCTGATTTGTGCGAGGTCTGCATTGCAGGTATCGGGGATTTCCTGTGGCCTGATACTCAATGATTCAGCAGAATAAGCCTGAGCGCAGATTAAGAAGCCGAGCACCAGAGCCCATACCGGTTTTTTGGGAGAAATAAATAATAGATGAAGTGTTTTGAATTTCATGGTTTTCATCAGTGTGGTTTTTTGTTTTGTACCGAATGGATGGTTCACTATAACCGATTCGACAAGAATAAAGCCATACAACCGAAGAAAAACGCAATTCGTCCCGAAGATGTATGGACAATGATTGAAGAAATAAATACAAAAGCCGGATGATTTCTACTTAATCAGATCCTTAGTTCAAATGCTTGAGTTATTGCCAGCGGAGACAGGGGCATAGTAAACATTATAGCCGCATTAAAAAAGAGAATAGCTGCTATGTTCTTGTCTTAACTGCTTATGGCAGAGGCGTTTCCATTCATGATGTCGATGGTCTTCATAAAACCCTCGGGGTGCATCGGATAAAAATAAACCCAGATTGTTTCCATCGAAAGTCAGATTTTTATATGAGGGAATAGAAAAGGGAAGAACGGTTTCGCCTAATTCGAGTAAATTCATAATAATTCCTTATATTAAGATTGAAATCATTATTATCCGAATTTATAAAAATACTCATTGTTGGATTGCGTACCTATAAACCTGCCGGAGCAGGTTTATAAGGCTGGTTAAAAATACTTATACACTCCACAAAATTAGACCTGCAATTATCTGACCATATATCAAAATATAATACATGACGGGTACATTAACACGGTCAGTTTTATGATAATGAAAGATTTGTGTTGACATGATACACCTCCAAATAAGTGGGTGAGTATTGATACTAACAACTTAAGCTAATGATTTATATACGGTATGACACTTAAGGTATAGTACTTACTGATTGGAATGAGCTATTTATAGTGAATTGAAAATACCTCTAAGGTTTTCGGTATGCCCATCAACTCACAAGCAAGCTTCATCCTTATCAACCCCGCGGTAAGCATATCTCACATGATCGGCATCTTAATCCCTTCTTAATCAGGTCTTTAGTTCAAACAGCTATCAAAGCTTGGTGTGATGATCCGAGTTGTCTTAATCCCTTCTTAATCAGGTCTTTAGTTCAAACAACGCTTACTGGATAATCCCCGACGATCCGCTGCGGTCTTAATCCCTTCTTAATCAGGTCTTTAGTTCAAACATCTAAGCATGTTTAAATCACTAATTAATTTTTGTCTTAATCCCTTCTTAATCAGGTCTTTAGTTCAAACAGCTCGGAAGTATAAAACTGTTTAACTGCATCCGCGTCTTAATCCCTTCTTAATCAGGTCTTTAGTTCAAACAAGTAGAAGGATTTAAAGTAGAAGTATTTTGTTTGTCTTAATCCCTTCTTAATCAGGTCTTTAGTTCAAACCCCAAGGCTATAAGAACTATAATGTTTTATATTGTGTCTTAATCCCTTCTTAATCAGGTCTTTAGTTCAAACGCCAAAAATTTCACGAATTTTAAGGGCAGTGAAAAGTCTTAATCCCTTCTTAATCAGGTCTTTAGTTCAAACTCACCACATACAGAAGGTTACTTAGATGATGAGTCTTAATCCCTTCTTAATCAGGTCTTTAGTTCAAACCAACGTTCAGGTTAGTACTTAATGCAGGAGCGTAAGTCTTAATCCCTTCTTAATCAGGTCTTTAGTTCAAACTACGTGGGAAAATATCACTCGCTCAAGATGAATTAGTCTTAATCCCTTCTTAATCAGGTCTTTAGTTCAAACAATTTAAAAATGGCTGTTACTATTGGAAAATGGTCTTAATCCCTTCTTAATCAGGTCTTTAGTTCAAACCATAATATAAAAGATGCTACTTTTATACACTTGCGTCTTAATCCCTTCTTAATCAGGTCTTTAGTTCAAACTTCAAAAGAGCAGGATATCCTTATTGCTTTAGAAGTCTTAATCCCTTCTTAATCAGGTCTTTAGTTCAAACATTAGAAATTATTAAGTAAAGCAGTAAAGCAGGTCTTAATCCCTTCTTAATCAGGTCTTTAGTTCAAACTTAAGTAAAGCAGTAAAGCAGTAAAGCAGTAAAGGTCTTAATCCCTTCTTAATCAGGTCTTTAGTTCAAACTTTACAAAATAATCAAACTAACTGAATTAGTTTTTGTCTTAATCCCTTCTTAATCAGGTCTTTAGTTCAAACGAATATATATTAACTGGTACGATGCAAAGGAAGTCTTAATCCCTTCTTAATCAGGTCTTTAGTTCAAACCGCATGATTCGTTTCTGCATTATTTTTCATAGGCTTATAGAGAGGGTTGACAAAAAATTTCATTTTTAAAAAGTTAGCCTCGCGTGGTTAGCCAATTGGTTAGATGTTGCTGTAAGTGCTTCAACTCAGTTTTACAACACAAAGAAACATTGAGTTCCCTGGCACGGGCGCGGCTGGCTTTGCCGAGATTGTTGAAACTGACCAGCATCGTACGGCCCTGCAGACCGCCCATCAAATCACGCAGACTATCCAGTTTATACAGCATATCTGCATCCTTTTCAAAGTGCCTCGTTTTGCACTCGATCAAATGCAAGCGGTTGGCATGAATCAGGCCAACATCGATTTCATTTTTTACCGCAGTTTTACCTGCCGGATGGCGTTGAATAACAATGTTGCACGCCACATCCTGAATACCACATTTCTGTTTGAGCTGAAGACAGGCCGCATACGTATGCATTTCAAGCCAGCCGCCGTTGGCGATGAAGCGCATCTGCGGATCGGAAAAACGGATCAGTCGGTGTTCGAGGCAACAGATACCGGCAGCTTCAAATAATTCCAGCAATTCCCATAACACCGGACGGGATTGGCGGCTGTGGCCGATTTTGGCGCTTAACTGTGCATTATCCGATTGATACGCAAGATAATTCAATGTACCCAATTCGTCCGCGTAACGGTCGATACCGGCCAGTAATTCGCCGGTTAATTCCTGAATCGCTGGCGGCACGCTTTGCATTCCGGCGGGAATATCAACCAAGTCGGCGCCATAAGCCATCAGATAATCCTTCAGCTTCAGACGGTCAGCCAGTTCATGTGGCGGCAGTTTCGGCGACAGCCATAGCAACCGATCATACCGTGGATGCACATAGTAAATCGGCGCATTTGCCGAGCGAAATGCCTCACAGGCGGCGATACTCATCAGCTTGGTGCCGCCGGTGGCATTGAGCGCGATACCGCCATCAGGGTAATGGCAGAGGATGTCGAGAACTTTGTCGCTGATCAACTCTGCATTCCACGGGTCTGCGATGGCATAAGACTCAATACCGATACCGCGTGGCTTGAAAATATTCTCCAGCGCCCGCGCCCGTTCCTGCATGTCCGGACTGACCAGCATGACAACTTTTTTAGGCTTGACGGCATCGTCCAGCATGGGGGTGATGCTGGGAATGGGTTGGGCGGAGACGAGGATGAGATGGGTGTTAAGTTTCATCAGATTTGCAGCACTCAAGGGTTGCCGGTTTAGCCGGGATAATCGTCCGGGAGCTGTGATGGTAAGGTTTTGATGCCCGACTTTGCGGTTTCTTCCAGAAGCATGGGTATAAATTGACTTTCCAGCCAGGCATAAATGGGCTGCCATTGATTGTTTTGAATGGGCGTAAAACCATGCGCAAGTATCGAAGTATTGCGTGCTTCAATGTGGCTGCGCAGGATGTTTTCCTGCTCGGAGATAAAAATCGCCGCAGGCCCTTTTGTATAATGCTTAACCAATTGCCAGGCGTTAAACAGCCCCGCTTGCCACTGGCCTTTACGGTTTTGCGTCAGGGTTAGATGATCAGGAATTTGCTCCGGCTTAACATCGCCGGTCTCGATACCGGCTTGTACTTTCAATAACCATTGTGCGCTCCATTCAATAAGCCGGTAAATGCGGGCAACCGCATCATCATAGCGGCCTTGGGCAGCGCGACGCTCGGCGTTGCGGTAGAGGTCGAACAATCGGGCGGCATCGCATTTATCCGTACTTTTGTCGTTGAGTTGCCTTGCGTTACCGATGTATTGTTTCAAATGATCCGGCAGGCTCGGCGCATACGATTGCAAGATGCTTAGCGCCTGCATATGGTTGAAATTATCCCATTCGGCAAACGCACGGCTCAATTCACGAAAGCGCGTGTATTCATTCCGCAGACCACCGGGCGGCTTGAGTCCGACCAGCCCCGCCACCGCCTCGCTATAGGCATAGCGCTGCCATGCCCGCCGATAAGGTTCGGTTAATCGCCGGTAACGTACCCGTTCGCAATCCGCTTTGTCGGAAAACTGCGAGCCATCCTGCACCTTGATCAAATCGGCGCGGCTGCCGGTAACAAGTTGCAAGTCAATGCCGGGACTTTCCACCACAGCCATCACCAGCCCTGCGCTCATCGACTTGGTGCCGCCGGTATAATCGGCCGTTATCCGGGCATACGGAAAGCGGCGGCTGATGCCATCAATCGCGGCAATACAATCCAGGTAAGTGCGGTCGAGATTGTCTGAAAGGGTCAGCACCGTTTCGTACTGTTCGGACGCAAGACCGGTTTGGGTTGGAATGTTGGGCAAGGTGGGATTGGCGTCGCTGTTGTGCGCTTTAATGCAGTTACCCTTACCTTCGATTTGTACGCGGGAACCGGGCTGATTGGTCGCCGGGTCTTTGTCGGTACAGATAAACACCACGAAATCCGGCCGCAAATCGTTAATCGCACTAACGATGGGCTGGTGGCTGCCACCGACGGTACAGATGAGGATTTGGGTCATGAGGCTAATCTATTGGATTATTTAGAATATTATTCATTCTGGATACTTTCAACCGGTTTGTCAGCTTGAAATTGCTAATGCATTAGCAAGGTTTTTATCAGCTCCTTAGCTTTTTTATTGTCCGCAGCGCCAATAAATTGCACGATATTTTTTGCCACGGCTGAAAGCTCTAATCTGGCTTCATCAGGCCAATCAGCGGCCTGTTCGATCAACCTGCGTAAATCGCCGTAGAGCTGTCCGCTAATCTGCTCGCGTACTTTGTTGGCCTGTTTTTGCTCAAACTGCTGGCGCAGGGTTTCGATTTGCAGTTGTTGCGGCGTTAGGGCGGCGCGGCGTTGTTCTTCGGCCTGCTGCTCGGCAATCCGGGCTTGTTCCTCTTCCAGGAGGCGCTGCCGCTCAATCGCTTGCTGCTCCCGGTGCTGTTCTGTCGCCAGACGTTCTGCGGCACGTTTCTCAGCCCATTGCATTGCCTGCGCGTGCTGACTGCGGCAGAGCTCGGCCAGTTCCGTCCAGTCATTGACTGGTGTGTTGCTAGGGTGGACTTCGACCAGCAACCAGCCGAAGGGAAACAAGCCGGTGCGCTGTTTGGGATCATTGGCAGCCAGCCAGAGGGTTTTGGTTTTCGATTGGTACTCGGGATTGCCTTTCATGATTTTAATATGGCGCACGCCTTCGATGGTGACGGCCTCGGCTCCGGAATGCCGACCAACACGTAGTAAAAAAACCCGCTCGCTGATTGATTTGGCTGATAGGTTACTTAGCAGTGCCTGCATATTCTTGTCCCATTCGCTATCCAGAAAGCCGCGCTCACGCATGACTTCTATTTCTGATTCCAGAATAGGTTTGTAGTGATCATTACAATAGGCGGCTATTTGCCTGATGTTGAATAACAGATTTTCATTCGGTAGTTTTTCTTTGCTCATCACACCGACGGTGGTTTGTAAATTCAAAGCCCCTGAAAACGCCCGATAACGCCATGCCGGAACTGACTCCAGTAATTTGCAAAGATTTTCGTTTTTTTCCGCCTGACCAAAGATTTCGTTGCCGTGTTTATCGCGCTTCAATTCCTTTTTGCGATTGACGCTCACCAAAATTTGAGCCGTAGGTAATCCATCACAATCATTCCACGCGGCGTCAGCAAATTGCAATAACCGCAACGGATCAAGTTCGAATTTGCCTGCACTGAATTGAAACAGCGTTTGGTTGAGCCTGGGAAAAATGTTTTTTTGCTCGCGTTCGCGTTGTTTACGCTCGTAAGGTGACAGATTTTCCAAATTAAACTTTTCCGCATCTTGCTGGGACAGTGCTTGTTTACCGTTGACTTGGCTGAGCAACGCTGTGCGTATCGCACCTTTAATTGACGAACCGAACAATACCGGATGCCGGTTGATCGGGTTGTAAGCGGTCCGGTCGATTTCCAGTTTGTTGAACTTTTGGTTGCCACCGCCTTTATGGTTGTCAGTTTGTCCAATACGCTCGGCGTAATAATTTGCCACTCCATCCAATACTGGCATCGTATTGATCGCCCAGGGTTTGAGTCTATCGCGACGCTCGTAAAAAAAGCGCTGCACGGCTTTCAGCATGTCCTCGCTGGCGCGGGCATTGACGATTCTGTTCAGTTCGTTGCGGTCGGTTTCGGTCAAGGCCGTCAAAGCGCCGCCGGTGTCGAATTCGTACAACGTACCATTGTCGATAACATAGTTGGTGGGCTCGTAACTATCGCCGGTACCGATATGAATGGGCGACAAAGGCGTGTAAGTCAGGGTGTAGTGTTGTAAAAAATCGCTCATATTCTTTCCTGGAGATGAATGGCGATGCCGGGTGCATAGCCCTGATGCACAGTGGCGGACAGCGTTTTCGACAATTTACCGTTACCACCGATGCCCTGGCCGATAAAGCCGGATGCAGATGGTTGGGCAGCAAACACGGCGGCGGTCTGCGCCAGCAGCACCGGGTTTTTGAAGGGTTTGCCTTCCTGATGCACCGCGATATCGCCATGACGGCCGAAGCGGGTGAACAATTGATAAAAGCTGTTTTTACCGTCAAAGCCCAGTCCTTGCGGTGCGCATGGGGCTAGTGTCAGGCAGGCGTTGGCTCCGGCTTGACCGGGTAGCGTAGTTTCCGCAAACCCGATTACCGAAAATTTGCCCAGACCGATACTGGCGTCGCGGCCAAAGCCAATGTTGCCGATGTCTTCCAGGCATTGCCGGCAGTCATCCAAGCTTAAGCGATCGGTGTCGAGCAGCAAGTAAATTGACCAAGCTATATCGGGTACAAACCATTCCTGCTCGATGCTATAGGGCGCAAAACCGCCTTCACCGGTAGTATGAGTCTGGCGGTTGATGGTGTTGTGCGGTTGCGGGTGTTTTTCACTGAGGTTTTTAACCTGGCCGATAACGTCTGACACCGTTTTTGCCTGTACCAGCCATTGTGTTACCGGCACGCTCGCAGCTTCTTCCGGCAGCCAGCAGCGTTTTTTAATGGCTTTCCTGTCTATGCCATCAATCTTATCGTAAAAACGACCGGGCAGTTTCGGCAGCGGCAAATAGTCTTGTGGAAAGGCATCCGATACTACGGCAAAAGGCTGACCGCGCGTATAGCCGTCCAACAGTCCGGTCAAACGGTTTTCACCCAACCGGTTTCTGATCGCCCAGCATAGTTGGCCGAACAGGGCATCACCTTTCAACGGGGTGGCGAAAGCCGATTCCAGATTAAGCGTGATTCGATAAGTTTTCATCTCGCTTTCCAGTGTGGCGCGTTGATAGATTTAACTCTGACCATTCCGCTTGGGTCAGGGGCCAGATTATGATTTCCACAGGCTGGTGACGCAATTCTTCCGGTATATCAATGCTGTCGGGTGCATCCTGGTAAATTTTGCGTATCGGTTTCATCTTGCCTCCCCTAGGGGTTAATCGTTTCAAGTTTGTCCTGAACGGATTGATCGTCCAATTTCAAGCCAGTGAATCTGATTTTGCCGTAACCGCGCGAACCGGAACCGCCCAAACCGGTTAATTCCAAGAGTTTCAAACCCTGCAACACGGTATCTAATAAATCCTCGTTGTCATGGACGCGGATGGTCAGATTGAAATCGAATTTCGCGGTAGCCGGGACGCGCTCGGTGTTGCGAGGATGTTCGGCTACGCCACGGATGCGGTCAATCATGTTTTCCATTTTGGTTTCGGTAAGTAGCAGATTTTTCTCATTCATCTCCGTAACCCATTTAGGGTCGAGCGGACAATCCCAGAACGACAAGCGGCTGGGGCCGATTTTCTTTACCAGATCATCGTTATTGTTGCTGTCAGGTGCACCGCCAAACAAGCGAATCAAATTTTCAGCCTTTTCTTTAACGCCATTATTTATATCGTTCAGGTGTTTGAAGCTCAATGGCTGGCCCTGGGTAATTTCGACCACGCCCAAATGCCATTCCAGCAAACTGCGCATTTTGCCTTTAATGCTGGAGCCGGGAATGTAAGGCTCTTGAGTAATCGGGTTTTTGATCACCGGATTGTCGGTACCGCCGATGTGAATTTCGGTGTTGCCGCTGCCGATGTGCAGGCCACTCAGGAGTTCGATTTGTCCGGTGAGTTTTTGGATTTTAGTGAGTTGCATTTCTGGCTCCTTAATCTTTGGGTCTTTTTTCTTTGTAAAAGCCCATAAAGGCTTCCATGAACAGTTTGAAGTGGCGCAAATCATTGGTTGTTTCCACTTGTTTCAGACAATCAGCTATCAACTTGACATAGTTGTCATCGATCAGCTTTCTTCCCCGCGCATAAGCCGCTTTGGCATTGATCATACGGACGAATGGCAGATATTCTGGGAATTTGCTTGGATTGAGGCTGGCTTTGTTCTCCCACATGACGATTTCATCGTAAAAACGGCGAAGTTGCGTCGGTTTGTTGCTGTTTTTGTTTTCGGCGATCTTTTCGGCTGCTTTTCTGGCAACGTCATCGAATAAATCAGAAGCGATGTTTTTAAACAATACTTTTGAAGTGTCGATAGGCGTCGGCTGCCTATCCTCGTATCCGCCCCGGTTCTGGCCAGTTCTTGATTGCGATTGGTATGTCATCGAAATTCTCCTTTGTAATTTTAATCAGACTGCGGGAATAACGCTCTTACAAGCTGCATCAGTCACGTTGCTGGTACAGATGACAAAACAATGCGACGCGATAATTGCCACCATGCATTCCGATACCGGCACTGGCGATTTCTTCCGCCAGCTCGTCTTGTCGGTCTTTGCGCTGGTCTTTGTTGAGTTTTTTGTTGCGTTCCAGCATTCGCGCGGTGCGATAGGCGAAATAACTGTGCCAGAGCGCATTCTCGGGTTTTTTGCTGACTTTCTCTGCCATGTCGATCAGATGTAGCAAGCCATAGACGTAGCCTGTACTCAAAGTATTCTCCTCAACCAGGCTTTGAAGTCGCGGCAAACGCTGCGTCAGTAATTCTTGAAACTCAACCCAGGATACGGTTCGTCCGAAACAGGTCACGGCATTTTTCGGCGGTTTATCGGCTTTCTTAGAATTATGCGCCTTGGCTTCTTCCAAAGCCTGTTCCGCCAAGCCGCCGATTTGATTGATCGGCAATCCGGGCTTGGTGGTGCTGATACCTGCGGAAAAGTGTACGCCGGTATTGTGCGCCACGTAATCTTGGAAAGCTTGCCGCATAGCGTTGGCCAGTTTGATCTGCGACAGCCACGGCCCGATCAGGAAGAAATCATCGCCACCGGCAAATACGGTGTAACTATCGGGATATTCGCGCTGGCATAGCCAGGGCAGATAAACAGTAAAGAAGTTATTAAGCTGACGCGACAGGGCAGCGGTTTTGCTGAAGCTGGCATCGTCACCCAGGCCAGACTGAAAGATATTGCCCAGATTGTCGACATCGCCTTTCAGAGTGGATAAAGCGCTGATGCCGATCCATCTGTCTTCTTTGTCTGGATGGGGCCGCCGATCCTTACAAGCCAGATGATTCAGGGTTTTGGCGGCACCAATTTCAAGTTCTTCATCGATGCCAATGTATTTTTTCCATTGCTTTTCCAGTAAGTCTTTTTCCGACGCAGTGGGTACATAGGCGTTGATATTGCGGCGGGCGTAACCGTTCCAAAGTTCTTGATCGGGTGATTTGGGCAAAGAAAAATCCCAAACACGCAGCAGATTACCGTTTCTGGCTTCGGCACCGAATTCACCTTTTGCGCTTTCATCGTCGGTGAAACTGATGGCATAGCCAAAAATCGTCAAACCCAGGGTACTCAGTTTCTTATCTTCCCGCAGTTGTTCGCGGGTGATCAGGATGCGTTGTTTGTTGGATTTAACCAGCCATGAACCAACGTCGATTTGATCATTGGCCAGTTTGCTGATCCATTCGCCATCTTTTTGCACTTTAGCCGGTGAGCGCCCATCGATTTTGCACTCACCGTGTTCGAATTCGTCGAGAAAACCATCGAAAATGATCCGTTCGCTATTACATAGGTCGAAACGCTGGCATTTTTTGATTTCCATTTGCGCGAACAGCTTGTCGATCAACTGACGGTAAGGACTTCTCTCGTTTGTTTGATTTCCAGCTTTGCGGCGAAAATCGTTGCAGCAGGTTTCCGTCCAGGCCAGACCGACACTGGCCTGACCGAAACTATGGGACAGAAACCACTGATCGAGTTCATTCTGCACCTGCTGCAATTTAGCTTTGGTTTGGTCAGTATTTGGCGCGACAATCATGAATTTACCAGCTGCGTTGATGACCTGACTGGTAGCTGGCAAATCCAGTGCGTCCAGCATTTTCAGCGCCGCACATTCGGTCAGCAGCGACACATAAAACGATCGTCCGCGCAGCAATTTGGCTGCACGCTTGCTGGTTTCGCCGCTGCTGGCGAAGATAAAATCCTGAATACCGAAAAAATCGCCTTGGATCAGTAAAAATTTTTTCTCATCCCAGCTTTCCGCCTGTTCGCTCAGTTGCTTGCGAGTATTGTCATCGGTTTGGTTTTTTTCGTGGTGGAAACGCCATAATGCAGTCGCCAACGCGGCAGTTACACGGGAATGATCGTACAGCGAAACGTCCGGGCGCACATTGAATGCCGTTGCGGATGGGATGGCATGGGTATAAACACCCCACACCGTTTCGAAATGATCCAGCCAGAGTGACCAGTTATTGCGGTGCGATTGCGGTATTTTCTGCAACGCTTGGGTAAATCCATTCCAAAGCGCAAGATATTCCTGCTGGGCTTTATCTTTATCGTTGTGTTCGTAATTCCCCGCACTGACAGGAAAAATGCTGTCCGGCGATAGCGGTTTGAGCGGATAACGATAAGCGAATTGTTGCTTATCCAAATCTACTTTGTGGATTTGCTCAAATAGCGTCAACTGCCGGGCGGTATAATGATTTTTCCCGGTTGCCGTGCCTTCTTCGGCCTGGTTGTATTGCTCGAACTCCTCACGATCAAAACCCGAGGCAACCCGGTCTGCTGTGGCGATGATCCATTGCAGAAATGTTGTTGGCTTATGGTGCATTGCAGCAGCGTTGATAAACGAATCGTCGGCATCTTTGGTTTTCCAGGAACCGAAAGGCGCGAAATCAGTGCCGGTTAAATCGGGCAAATAATCTTCGATCAAGTCCATCGCCAAGCCGGTATAGGCGGCATGAACATGGGTAAATCGAACATTTTTGTCGTCAGCAAATTTTTTCTGCCTGGGACAATACAGATGTTTGTTCGCTTCTATAGCTTCCTGGTTATTGGATATTCTTGCCCGCTCGGCAAACTTGCCGAGATCATGCAAAAACGCCGCCAGGGCAATGCGGCTGGATTGTTCCAGCAAAGAACTCATACTCATCCAATGATCTCCTGTTGAATTTCAATTTGATTGTGTTCCAGTGTAATTCGATACTGCGTCCTCGGCCGCTTCCCTTCCGGCGCAATCAAATACGGTTGCGCGGCGTAAGCCAGAGTTTGTGTCAGCATTTTATTGATTCTGGATTTGCGCTGCTCGAAAAAGGTTTTACTCATACCATCCTTCAAAGTATCGATAGTGCGGTCGGCACCGCCGAGTTCGCCGTTGATTCGGCGGTAGTTCTGTAGAAACTGGCTTGCATACATTTCGTCCGGCGCGCCGTCACTGGGACAGCTTGGTGCAGGAAGGCCGGTTTGCTGGCGATCGAGCAGCCACAGATAAAATGCCAGATCGGCTGGGCTGAGTTTGACCGGCTTGCCGTGCGCAATGAACTGGCGGGGTTTCGGATTGATGATCAGGTGCGGCGGGCCGAGCGCCTGTTGCGCGGCTGCCACCGACTGGCTGAAACTCGCTTTACCTTCCAGTAAAGCCTGATCGAGCCCATGCCGCAGGCGCACGAAGGCGATGTCGGCCAGCATGACTTCTGCATTTTGCGTATCCAGCGGCTTGCGGCTGGGATCGTTGCCGTAGATGACGTGCGAATACGGCGTCGGGTAATAAAACTGCGGGTGCGACTCATAATCAGGCGATACCAGCACATGACTGAGCCGGTCTCTGGCGCGGCCGTACAGTGACAAGGCGTAACCCGCGTAAAAACCCATAGTTTTTCGGCCACCCGCAATCGATACATGTAAATCGGTATGCGGGTCGGCGGTAAAAGTCCTGATCCATTCGGTAATGGCATCGGCCATGGCCCGATTGTCGGCCTGTGTTCGGATGTCGGCGAGTGGTTCGCCATTGGCTTGCCGCAGAACATGGATACTGGCTACTGTAAATTCCGGTTGCTTAAGATGATAGTCCCGGCAGAAACGCGCCAGCCAGCCATCATTGATCAGCGTCAGTCTGGCGTGCTGAATGCCTTCCGCTGTGGTCAGGATATGAACGGCGGACGGCAGTTGTTCGCCCTGATCATTCAGGGCATACAAGGTTTCGGTGACAACCTGCGGAGTCAGCCCGGTTACAGCCAGTAAGATGGATTGCGTGTCCATTGCGTCAGTATAGTCTTTTTATTTAAAAATCAGGTATCCAACAAGCTTGTGAAATCAATCGTGTAGGCACCCATGCCCATGCTGGTGCCCTTGCCGACATGCGTCCATTGTCCGAGCCAAAGGTAGGGCCAGAAATCGCCCAGACCTTGCATGTCCAGGCTGACACTGCCCAGCACCCCCCCCATTTGCATTTCGGTTTGCTGGCGCGAGGAATAGCGGGTCCAATCGTACCAATGGAGATTTTGCGTACTGAATTGGATGTTCCGGGCAGCGGCGGCTAGTTCGGCAAAATCCGTTTCCAATGGCGTGTCGGTGTGAAAGTAGCAGATCATTGAAATACGCCGCAATAAGGAACCGAACAGCGCGCCGAAGTTGAAATGATTGTCGCCAAGATTTTTATTGTCTTGCTTGATACGCACCGGCGAATGAAAAGTGATGTTGATTTTTTCCGGCATTTGAGGCGGCGATGGGCTTTGCAGCGGCGACTGGTTGCGTAATTCCGCTTCCTGATAAACCGTGATAGGCGGGCCCTGAAAATCAATCGCGTCAATCCTGTTCAAGCGAAACGGCTGCCGGTTCCCCCCGATGCCATCCTGTCCCGCCATGTGCATGGCGTGAATAATATAAGGAAAAAAGCGCTGACCATGACCGAACAGATTCATATCGAGGCTGTATTCCTCTGTTGTGGGTTTTTCAGCGAAGCGAAAAACAAATGGATGCGGCGTACTGTTGTATTTGCGCATCTTTTCGGTATTGCTCGGCGGTGGAGTCTCGAAGATATAGCTATAAGCACAGGCATGTTTCAACAGGCATTGATGACAAGGCGTATTTCGGATCACGCAAACTGTTTTTTTCAAGGCATGGCCAAAAGCACCTCGCCAGGCTGATCCGGGGTAATCAGGTAGACGGACTGGTTGATGCGTATCGAAGTAAAAGCGATAGGTCATGAGTGGAATAGAAGGGCTGTTGATGGCTGACATTCGCTAATCTCCTTTATTCATATAAGCCGGTGCGGATCATGCTTTACTGGGTGTTCCATATTATTTTCCTTGGTAAGTGTCGCCAATCCGGGAACAATGTTGTTTATTGGTGAGCTGTGCAGATTTCAATGATCAGTTTAATCGCCTTGCCGTCGATCGCAGCAACAATTATGCCAGTCAATAGTAAATACCGCGAAAGTCAAATTCGATCAATGCTGTATCCATATTCGATTAACCCCGTTGGTAAACAGCATCACATCTTCTGGAAAGAATTGTCGACCCAGCGCATCAGCCTCGTTATTTTCCGGCAAATGGTAGCAACGAACATCATCTTCGCGCTTATTAATCAGTGTGCTGATGCGTGCTAGTAAACGTAACAAGGCCTTGCGTTTTAAAACTACAATAAATACGGAATATTGAACCGGTAATCCTTGCTTCTTTAATGCTGAATGAATTCGTGTCAAACGTTTGGGATCAGCGATATCGTATGCCACCAGATATAAACTGTGTTGATTATCAGCCATTAACTCACCTTCAATAAAAATTGGTGCAATTTATTGATGCTACTTCGAAACAATGAGTAGCAACGATCATTTTGCAATTGAAATAAGGCGGCGATGGATTGCAATGAGGTTTCATCCTTCGATTCAGTTCGCTTTAGCAATGTCAAATAGCAATCCCACATTAGCAATTTACTCAAATCAGCAGCTAAATCGAATTCCGCAGATATTAAGACTTCATTGTCTCGTTCGAAGCCGTATTTCGGCAACCAGATCAATAATTCACCGTAGAGGATGCTTTGGAGTAGCTGAGCACATTGCCATCCTCCGCTGCCTAAACTTATTTTTAGTCGTTGGCGCAATTCCGCTACGGGATTCTCGCGCCAGTCTGATAATCCTATTCGGCGTGCGAAGCTGCGTGCTGCCAGCTTTTCCATTGATAAATACCAGTTCGTATACAATTCTGGTCCGTTAGCACGAGATAGCAAATCTACCAGTCGCTGAGTCAATGATTGTCGCTCACCACTCCAACTTAGCCAGCGCGCGCGAATCTCCCCATTGTTTTTTAGAAACAAGAGCTGAATATCTTTGTCGGCACAGACCAATAATGCCGACATTGACCAATCCACGCATCCCTGACAAACCACCCGGGAAATTCTCTGTAAAGGAAACAGCTGATCCGCTTGCTCCGGAACTATTACTCGCAAAGCCGGGTCATCAAACACTACCCGGCAACCGCTAACTCCATCGATATACAGTGGTCTCATCATTTATCATCAAGTACTAATTGATATTGCTTGACCAGCGCATATCGATAACGTCTCAGCAAGCGCCGCATCGCGTCACAATGTGATTCATAAAATTCGTAGAAATGCCGCCGTCCAGCCTTATGCAACACGCATCGTCCGTTATCATCACTGAAATATTCCAGGCGTAAATGCCGATCGTAAAACATTTGCCACACCCAGCTATCTATCAACGGACGCAGAGGTTCGATCAAGTCGCAAGCCAGAGATTCTCTCCCGAAACTGACTTCATGATAAAAACCCAGCATTGATCCAAACCGGCAATATGACAAGCATGTACTGCTTCATGGTGCAACAAGGTATAGCCAAGCGACAAACACGCATTCACGGGGTCACGGGGAGGGCGTTTGTTTCGTCCGGTAAAATTCAAAGTTGAAGCGAATAATCGTGTGAATCCTGAGAAATAAACTGCAGCAGCGGCACCTTCGAAACCTCTCAAACTGGGCACAGTATGTTTGCCGGATTCCTCCTGTAAACGATCGGCGATGTTATTTAGGTTCTGCAACGCAGTGGTTAAGGGGTGTCTCAGATCAGCACGTGCTGACAACGCCTTCTGTAACATAGAATGCTGAGCCTTTATCTTTAGCAGAACCAGTTGATGCGCCAATGGAGTGCGCAAGCTATCATCCGTGCTAATACGGTATTGTCCAAGTCTACGGTAACTATCACTATGTGTTCTTCCTGCCAGCATGGCAGTGGCTTCCGCATTGCGTCCTGATAGCACGAGAAAGCTGATGTTCCGTGATGATAATGCCCCCAATACCCTGCTTTCCAATTGCACATTGCCGCGTACAATTACGCGTTCCAGTAAATGTAAAGGCACTGATCCCTTTCGTATGCCATCTTCGTACAAGGCTAGGGCCTGCCCATCAAGCTTGACGCCAAGATTTTTTCGATCAAGATATAAACAGCTCATTCGTCACCCCACATAATAAAAAGAACCGTCCTGAGGAAGTGTCGCCTTGCCAAGTGCATGGATATACTTGGCACCGCTCAGTCGAATTAAAATGAAACGATCTTCTTCAAGATTTATGACTAAATTGATATCCTTGAGCAAGATAGATTTTTCGGAGTGTGTCAAAAAACATTCGAATACTGATTTTTGACCACCTGATGCATAGCCTCGAAGCACATACAATGCTTGCCGTAATCTTCGATTACATGAAATATCGTAAGCTGCCAAATAAAGTTGTCGTTGAGTCATGGTGTCAGTCTACGAAGAAAAACGTTTTGCATCAGCCTTGAAAAGCTTGTCAGAAATGCAAACGAATGGTTTTGAATTTTTCGGGAATGAAATGATTTAAGAGAGTCAGAGATGAAAAACCAAATCGGTTATTCAGTGGGAGTAAGAGAGTGAGCAGTGTGCTTGGAATTTGAACAACAAAGATGCATGGATCATAGCGATCGACGCACAAATCAATTGTATTGAAGATTGGTCGCGTAGCAGTAGAATCCGTTCTACACGATTAGACGTATGGCTCACTTCATCCATTAGGGTACAGCAATAAAAAGGATTACGTATTATTGACCCGAGTGTTCTTCAACAAAAAAATGGAAAGAAATTAAAAACGGAAATGAAAGTATAAAGCCCATAGGTACTATCAATTTATTTGATACCCCTTAAATTCCGTTTCTCGCAAGAAATCATTCCAGACAAAAACAGGATCAACCAACGGGTTGGTTGGAATCATAAAGGTCACAAGGTCCACTACACCGCATCCAGTACGATTGATGGTGTACCAGGCACCTTGCAATACGCCTAGGGTTACGGCGGTCAATCCTGAAACCGGGGTATCTTTTTGGCCGGTTAAATTTATATTTTTGGGCAATTCTACCCATCCGGTAGCCACGTTGACCAAACCGGAAAGAAATTTCAGACCCGCTTTGTTAAGGTACGAATCTCCGCTAATTTCTTCATTGGCAATGGCTTGAGACGAAAAAAGAAAAGACAGGGAAACCACTAAAGCTAATTTGGATATTGATTTCATCAAAACTCCGTTTTAATTGTAGGATTCTTAATATTGTCGACGATGGTCAGCTGATTATCATCAATGAATGCGTTTTACTGTTTTTTGATCGGCAGATTGCCGGGTTGACTATATCCAGTACGATGCCTAAATGTAATGCATCTGAAAGATTGTCATAAAACAGCAGGTTAATGATTGATCAAATTCATATCTGTAGCAACGATGGTTGTAAACCAACGTTAAAGTATAAAACACATCTGAAATGCGCAGTACATGGAAATAGCATAAATTTTTTGCCGGATGAGATCATTTCAATTTTTCTATGCCGACGGTTACTTAAAACTAATTATTCTTCCAATTCATAGTTTCTCCATAGTCAGGCAATTCCGGGAAATATCGTATATTGGTCACTCCAAACAAGCCTTGTAGAAAATATGTGCGTTTCAAAGGCGATTAACAATAGCTTACTTTTGTACGGTTTGGGTGGGTAGCTCCGCAGTTTTTAGCTCTACGATCTACGTTATAATATCGCATTCCTACCTTTTACTCATTTTCAAATTCATGACTAGAGATTCCCGCACTGCTTTATTGGAAAGCTTATTCGCACAACGCATTCTGATTCTGGATGGTGCGATGGGTACAATGATCCAGACATTCAAACTTTCAGAGGCGGATTTTCGCGCGCAGCGTTTTGCCGATTTCCCGCATGATCTAAGAGGGAACAATGATTTGCTGACCTTGACTCAGCCGGACATTATACGGTCGATCCATATTGGATATCTTGAAGCGGGTGCTGATATTATCGAAACCAATACGTTCAATTCCACCGCGGCTTCGATGGGCGATTATCATTTGCAGGATGTGGTTTATGAATTAAACGTTGCTGCGGCAAAACTGGCGTGTGAGGCAGCACGGATTTATGAAGAAAAAACACCGGATAAGCCGCGTTTTGTTGCTGGCGTGCTCGGTCCTACTACCAAAACCGCGTCTATTTCGCCCGATGTCAATGACCCAGGCTTTCGCGGCATTACATTTGATCAATTAGTAGCTGACTACACTGAATCGATTCATGGATTGGTCGACGGCGGAGTTGATATTCTGCTGGTTGAAACCATTTTCGATTCGCTCAATGCAAAAGCGGCCTTATTTGCTATAGACCAATACTTTGAAGATCATGACATACGCCTGCCGATCATGATCTCGGTTACCATAACCGATGCCTCCGGGCGCACATTGTCAGGGCAAACGCCGGAAGCGTTCTGGAATTCGGTCAGTCATACCCGGCCGTTATCGGTGGGAATCAATTGCGCTTTGGGTGCCGAATTGATGCGTCCGTATATTGAAGAATTGGCTGGTGTGGCGGATGTGTATACCAGCGTGCATCCCAATGCCGGTTTGCCGAATCCTTTGTCCGAAACGGGTTACGACGAATCGCCGGAATATACTGCGAATCAGATCAAAGGTTTTGCCGAATCCGGTTTTGTCAATATTGTCGGGGGTTGCTGTGGCACGACACCGGCGCATATCAAAGCCATCGCACAAGCGGTTTCCGATATCGCGCCACGCCGGGTACCCGAAATCCCGAAGAAATTACGCCTATCCGGACTGGAGCCACTGAACATCGGTGATGATTCATTGTTCGTCAATGTCGGGGAACGTACCAATGTTACCGGCTCCAGAGCCTTTGCGCGCTTGATCCTCAACGACGATTACGCGGAAGCGTTGAACGTGGCGCGCAGCCAGGTAGAAAATGGTGCGCAGATCATTGATATCAATATGGACGAAGCCATGTTGGATTCGCAGAAAGCCATGGTGACTTTCCTGAATCTTCTGGCTGCCGAACCGGATATCTGCAAAGTGCCCATCATGCTCGATTCCAGCAAATGGACCGTAATTGAGGCTGGTTTGAAATGCGTGCAAGGCAAACCCATTATCAATTCCATTAGCATGAAAGAAGGCGAAGCGGAGTTCTTTCATCATGCAAAATTGGCGCGCCGTTATGGTGCAGCGGTGATTGTGATGGCATTTGATGAGCAGGGCCAAGCCGATACCTTGCAGCGCAAGGTGGGGATTTGTAATCGCAGCTATCGCTTATTGGTGGATAAGATCGGTTTCCCACCCGAGGACATCATTTTTGATCCGAATATTTTTGCCATTGCGACGGGAATTGAGGAACATAATAACTACGGTGTCGATTTCATCGAGGCGACCCGCATCATCAAGCAGACTCTTCCATACGCCAAAGTAAGCGGCGGAGTCTCCAATGTCTCGTTCTCCTTCCGCGGCAATGAGCCGATTCGCGAAGCGATTCACACCGCTTTCTTGTATCACGCGATTAAGGCCGGTATGACGATGGGTATCGTCAATGCCGGACAATTGGGGGTTTATTCGGATATTCCTGCCGAGCTATTGGAAAAAGTGGAGGATGTCATCCTCAATCGGCGCACGGATGCAACCGAGCGCTTGGTTGAGTTCGCGGAAAATTTTAAAGGCCAAAAGAAAGAGCAAGTTGAGGATCTGGCGTGGCGCGATGAGCCGCTGCAACAGCGCTTGACGCACGCATTGGTTAAGGGCATATCTACTTTTATTGTGGAAGATACGGAAGCCGCACGTTTGGAAATCGATAAGCAGGGCGGCCGTCCGATCCAGGTGATTGAAGGGCCGTTGATGGAAGGCATGAGCGTGGTTGGTGATTTATTTGGCGCCGGAAAGATGTTTTTGCCGCAGGTAGTTAAATCGGCGCGCGTGATGAAACAAGCGGTGGCACATCTCTTACCTTTTATCGAGGCGGAAAAGAAATTATCGGGAGATAATAAACCTAAAGGAAAAATTGTTATTGCTACTGTCAAAGGTGATGTGCACGATATTGGCAAGAATATTGTTACCGTGGTTTTGCAATGCAATAACTACGAAGTGATCAATATGGGCGTGATGGTACCAAGCGCACAAATTCTTGATATGGCGCGGCGTGAAAAAGCCGACATCATCGGTTTATCCGGCTTGATTACGCCTTCTTTGGAAGAAATGGCGCACGTTGCCAAGGAAATGCAGCGTGAGGGATTTACCATTCCGTTGCTGATCGGTGGCGCAACGACGTCGCGTGTTCATACCGCAGTCAAAATTGCGCCACACTATGAAGGCCCGACCGTTTGGGTGCCGGATGCCAGCCGTGCGGTGGGTGTGTGTAGTAATCTGCTGTCACAGGATTTGCGGGTAAATTATGTACAAGAAATAAAGGACGAATACGAGAAAGTGCGCACTCAGCACAAAAACAAGAAAGGGCCGGCTAAATTGTTGACGCTTGCTGAAGCACGTGCCAATGCGTTCAAGACTGACTGGATAAATTACCATCCCTATCAACCGGAATTGATAGGTATCCGTACGTTGAATAATTACCCGCTGGAGAAAATTGTACCGTATATCGATTGGACACCTTTCTTCCAAGCCTGGGAGCTTGCTGGGCGCTATCCGGATATTCTGCAAGATGAAGTGGTTGGGGAAACAGCAAGTCAGCTATTTCGCGATGCGCAAACGATGTTGAAGAAAATAATCGAACAGAAATGGTTGAGTGCTAATGCAGTGATTGGCTTGTTTCCAGCTAATTCCGTCGGCGATGACATCGAAATTTACACTGACCCTTCACGTAACAAGCTTGCCATGACTTATCATTGTTTGCGGCAACAAGATCAAAAACCGTCAGGTAAGCCGAATCGGTGCTTGTCTGATTTTATCGCACCCAAGGAAACGGGTATTCAAGATACGATTGGCTTGTTTGCGGTAGGCGCGGGATTTGGTATTGACGAGCGCGTTAAAGCCTTCGAGGATGCTAATGATGATTACAGTGCGATTGTACTCAAAGCATTGGCGGATCGTCTGGCGGAAGCGTTCGCCGAACACATGCATGCGCGAGTGCGCCGTGAATTCTGGGGCTATGCCAAGGATGAAGCTTTAACCAACGCGCAACTGATCAACGAAGAATATCGCGGCATTCGTCCCGCGCCTGGATATCCTGCTTGCCCGGATCATACTGAGAAAGGTGCGCTGTTTTCGACTTTGAGTGCAACCGAGAATGCCGGAATCATCATTACCGAATCGTTTGCCATGGTTCCGACTGCTGCGGTATCTGGTTTCTATTTCGCACACCCTGATTCAACATTTTTTGCTGTCGGCAAGATCGGCAAAGACCAAGTGGAAGACTACGCCAAACGGAAAGATTGGTCCGTACAGGAAGCAGAACGGTGGCTGGCACCGGTACTGGCGTATGAGCGTTAAATGCCATGATCTTGCAATTATTCATAGATGTGGTGGCACGTATAAAACGCAGGCGATAGTGTTGTGGGGGCGGGTGTTTCCCAACCGACTTTTTCTTGTACCTCACGTATCTTATAAGATATAGTTAAGAGTGAATTGGGTGTAGGCCTGCTTAATTTTTAGTTTGATGGTAATTCATTCTTATCTTGATAAATTTTCTGGAGGTTGCGATGAAATCAAAATTGATGCGCTTCATGATCATTCTACTCATTATTCCACTGATGTCGGGATGCTGGCTTCTTGCTGCAGGGGGAGCCGGTGCATATGGCGGCTACAAGGCTAAGGAAGAAGGCTATGGGCTGCAGAATCCTATTACAAAGGAAAAGAAGAGTAATATTGAGGAACAGAAAAAGTAGCAAGAAAGTTTTTGGTAAAATCCCGCTTGCCCTATGCGGATTTCTGTTTAGGGAAGTGGGGATCAGGCTTGAAGTATTTGATTTGTAATTTAATTACTTTTGAATGCCACTAGAATGGTTGGAATAATGGCTAGAGATTACAGAAGGTTATTTCAAATGCTACATCATTTTCATAAATTTTGTTTTTTTGCCCTGCCTGTGTCGGAACAAAACGAATGTTTAATGCATATTTATTAGCGCTGATTTCGGGTACGCAGGGAAGTTGATCGCTTAAGTTAAGTCTGAGCATATGCGCTGAATATTCTGCGCCGGTCTGCTGAAAAACCCCCTGATTCGCAACGACTCTTAGAGTTCTTCCGCTCTTGCGTAACAACAGCAACACAATTCTGAATGCATTACGGATGGGTTGGAATGGGGATAGCCATTCGTTAAAATCTTCGTGCCGGTATATAGGATCCAAATTGAGCCAATAATGATAGGATGGTAAATCAAACACACAACAGCCACCCGGTATTCCGATGCGTTGTTTAATCGCCATCAACCATTCATTTTCACGCAAGTGTTCGCCAACTTTACCTGGAAAATCCAACATTTCCCTGAATGTGATTTTTATGTCATTGAGCACACTATCAAGAGCTGCTTCAGAAACATCCGGACTTTTTCGTAACATCTCGAGTAGCAGTTTTTGCCGTTCCAGTTCCTGTAATAAATCTGACTTAATATCTGCACGATTGGTAATTTCAAGAATCTCAAATAAAGCGATAAGTGAAGCATGATGTTCAGACGCGCTCTCTTTAGTTGAAAAGAAATCAATTTTATTGAATAAGTCTTCAAGCCGGAGAAGGGTTCGTATGCGCTCATTAAGGGGGTGTTCATAACAAATCACAATAACTATGCATCCACAACAAAGATTAGAAATATTGAATCCAGCTTCAGGGACATTATTTCACAAAAGAAGTAAATTTCCCAGTTATATTCTTGGGTGTTATTGTGTAACGTGATGTTTATTATGATAAAGACAAATATTTTTTGTGTAGCTGAGCTACCTGTACTTTCAGATATGCAATATCCAGATTGTTGACGATAATATCATCGGCTTTTTGCAATCGACTTGCTCGTGAAATCTGGGTGGCGATGATTGCTTTTATTTGATTTTCAGGCAGCTTGCTACGTTTCATTGTCCGTAATATTTGTTGTTTCTCTTCACAATCAACAACTAAACTGCGTTGGATTAATTTGTTGAAGTCATCCGTTTCAAATAGAAGCGGAATGGCGATTATGATGTAGGGCGATAGAGCTTTACTGACTTGTTGAAGAGTTTCGGCAAGAATGAGGGGATGAAGAATATTTTCTAATGCAAGTTTATAATTATTATCTGAGAAGATTAAATTGCGCATCTTTTCTCTATTTAGAGAACCATCCGCAGCTAACATGGTTTGTCCAAAAGAGTCTTTAATTGAATTCATGGCTAAACCATCGGGTTCAGTTAGCATCCGAGCGATTGCATCAGTATCAATAACATCAATACCCAGATCTACGAAATATTGGCCTACAGTTGATTTGCCACTGCCAATTCCTCCAGTTAGCCCTACAATCAAAGTCATTAATTAGAACAATCCAAAGTAAGCATGATTTAACTTTTCTCCCCAGAACAATGCAATAAGTGCCCCACCAGCAAGGTAAGGGCCAAAAGGGATGGGTATATTCTTATTGAGTTTTGCAGCGACGATCATTCCGATTCCTACGATAGCACCCACCAGCGAGGAAAAGAGTATGACCAGTGGAAGCATGCTCCATCCTAGCCAAGCCCCAATAGCGGACAGCAATTTAAAGTCACCAAACCCCATACCTTCTTTTCCGGTTATCAATTTAAAACACCAATAAATTGACCATAAGGAAAGATAGCCTACTGCGGCGCCAATTACGGCTGATTGAATATCGGTAAAACCATTATTAATATTTACCAATAATCCCAGCCATAATAACGGCAAAGTTATATCATCCGGCAATAGTTGTGTATTGAGATCAATCACTGTCAAAGTAATGAGTGCCCATACAAAAATCAATGCTGCGATGGTTATCAGACTGTATCCATAGTACCAAGCAACGATGCCGCTCATTAAAGCTGTTAGCGCTTCTACAGCTGGATAACGAAAAGAAATGCGCGCGTTACATTGGGAGCAACGGCCGCGTAACAGTAGGTAGCTGATCACTGGAATATTTTCCCATATATTCAGCTTGTGCCCGCAATGAACACAAGCTGAACGCGGACTAGTGAGATTAAATGCTGGTGATGTTTTGCTTGTTTGGTGACCTTGCAACTCTGCACATTGTTGCAGCCAACTTCTTTTAAGCATCTCGGGCAGTCGATAAATCACAACATTCAGAAAGCTACCCACCATTAAACCCAGTAGTGCTATCAAGGAAATAAAAAGAACAGGAGAATCTTGCAATATGCTGAGTAAGGTCATGGCTATTTTGTATAGATGAGAAAAAATAAAACCTAACTAACGACCATTCCCATTTTGAAAATAGGTAAATACATTGCGATCACCATACCACCAATGAGTGTTCCCAGAACAACCATGATCATGGGCTCCATTAAGCTAGAAAGTGCGGCAACAGCATCGTCGACTTCCGCTTCATAAAAATCAGCTATTTTACCAAGCATGGAATCAAGCGATCCCGCTTCTTCACCGATAGCTACCATTTGAATAACCATATTGGGAAATACGGTGCTGTTGGCCATTGATGACATTAAACTATTACCTGTGCTAACTTCAAGCTGTATATTTTTTGTGGCTTCATAGTAGATATGATTTCCAGCAGCACCCGCGACGGAATCTAATGATTCTACCAAAGGAACGCCTGCTGCAAACATTGTAGAGAGTGTGCGTGCCCAACGTGCAATAGTAGCTTTACGAATTACTTCTCCAAAGACAGGAATCTTAAGTGCGACACGATCGATAATCCGCTGCATGGGGATAGATCTTTTCCAAGTATAAAAGAAAGCATAAATTCCGCCACCCACGATACCAAAGATTGCCCACCAATAGTCGACGAAGAAATCTGAGATAGTCATTACAAAGAGTGTTGGAGCAGGTAGATCTGCACCAAATCCCTCAAATAAATCCTTAAAGGCCGGAATCACAAAAATCATTATTATTGCCGTGATGACAAATGCAACTACAATAATTGAAATAGGGTAAAAAAGAGCAGACTTAATTTTTCCCTTGATAGCTTGGATTTTTTCTTTATAAGTAGCTAGGCGGTCTAAAATAGTATCAAGAATACCTGCTGCCTCCCCTGCGCCAACAAGATTGCAATATAGCGCATCAAAATAAAGCGGGTATTTGCGGAATGCATCCGTAAGATTACTGCCCGTTTCGACATCAGCTTTAATATCCATCAACAACTTACTCAATGCCCGATTGCTATGGCCTTTCCCTATAATATCAAATGCCTGTAGCAGTGGTACACCCGATTTCATCATGGTTGCCAGCTGACGCGTAAATAGCGTTATATCTTTCTCAATAATTCTACCATTGGACTGCATTTTTTCTATTTTTGTAACTTTAATGCCCTGTCGGCGCAATGTGGAAGTTACAATTACAGTTCCTGCGGCTCGCATTTCACCTTTTAGTTGCTTTCCAAACTTATCTTTTCCTTCCCACGAATAATTGATTTCTTTTATTCTTTTCTCGGTGCTTGCGGTTACAGTTGCCATAATAAACTCCTTCAAAACTCAATATACGATTGATAGCTAAGAATTATTAACAGATACATCACAAAAATTCTAATTTATCTTTTTTGATAACAGAATCAGAAGATTGTTTTAAAATTGTGCGGATTTAACGGCATCGATTGACTATTACTTAGTGCGAGCTAAAAAATTGACGAATTAATAGCAGACTGAGTGTTTGATTTACTGATTATTAATCAATGCTGCTTTAACGCCGTCATGGACTGTGGGATATAGCAAACTTATATGTAATTCTTTTTTTATTCTGACGTTTCTAAGCCGCCTCGATTCTTTCATAAAAGATAGCATACCGGGCGTTATTTGTTCTTGAGCTTGATCTCGAGTGATACGACGAGGATGCGGCAAGCCAGAATAATCAGCTACTAAGTCAAAATATTCCCCCATCTTTAGATGAGAATCATCACAGGCGTGATAAATTCTATTGGTTTTGGCAAACCGTATGGCAGCAAAAATAATCTGAGCGAGATCATCAGCGTGTATATGATTGGTATAACTATCCTCAGCGTCCAATAATGTGGGATGGCCGTCTCGCAAACGTTGCAAAGGTAATCTATTGGCTGCATAGATTCCAGGTACCCGCACTATGCAGGTCGAAATGTGATTACGTTTCCCCCAGTTACGTATCTGTTTTTCAGCAAAGACACGTCGTATTGCTCGATCATTCTCAGGCTGAACAGGATGAGTTTCATCAATTAAATCTCCCCGGCAGTCACCATACACCCCGCTGGTGCTGATATAGATGAATCGTTGTGGTAAAATCGTTGAATTGGTTTTCGTTTTTTTTGTTAGAGCAGACAATAAATGCAGTGTTCTTGTGTCCCGTTTTCCATAATTGGGCGGAGGGGCCAAGTGTAATACCAAATGTGCTATTCCCTCGAGCTTCTTAAGACTTTTGGGGCAATCTAAATTACCGTAAATTGGAGTAATGTCATTTGCGCGTAACAGATCAGCACGGTCTGCGTTACGATATAAACCGAGGATACGGTAGTGTGTTTTTAGCAGTGGTACTGTCCGCAAGGCGACATCACCGCAACCGATAATTAACAGTGTTTTTTTCATACAATCTATTTTATTTCCAAATAGTACTCATTCTTATCTGCTACCCAATGTCGCATCAAATCTTTATCCAACCTAGCGGACATATATTAACAGTAAAGTCAGGAGAAACCATTCTTGATGCGGCTCTGCGCGAAGGTTTCTCGCTTCCCTATGGTTGTCGTAACGGTTCCTGTGGGGTTTGTAAAGGAAAAATCATCCAGGGGTCGGTGAATTATGGAGGATATAGCGAAGAAACCCTGACTAAAGAAGAAAGAGAGGGTGGTAAAGCTCTATTTTGCTGCGCTTCTCCATTGACTGACTTGATCATTGAGTGTCAGGAAATCAACGCGATCAAAGATATCGAAATAAAGACGTTGCCTTGCCGTGTGCATAAGCTCGATCTTGTTGCTCCCGATGTTATGGTTATCTCATTAAAGCTTCCTGCCAAACAGCGATTACAATTTTTACCAGGTCAATATATCGACATCTTGCTTAAAGATGGGAAACGTCGGAGTTTTTCTTTGGCAAATGCTCCTCATAATGATGAGTTTTTGCAATTACATGTGCGCAATTATCCCGGCGGTGCATTTACGGAATATGTTTTTAACCAAATGAGGGTTAAAGATATTGTTCGCTTTATTGGGCCGCTCGGATCGTTCTTTTTGCGGGATGCACCTGAAGATGCTGCAATAATTTTTCTAGCTAGTGGAACAGGATTTGCGCCAATAAAAAGTATCCTTGAGCACGTTTTATATCAAGAAAATGATCGAAGCAGCAAAAGAAAAATGATTCTCTACTGGGGTGCCCGCACAAGAGCTGATTTATATTTAGCTGGGTTAGCTGATAGCTGGCAACAACAGCATAAAAATTTCACCTTTGTGCCTGTATTGTCCGAACCCTTGCCCATTGATAACTGGGAAGGAAGAACGGGATTAGTTCATGAGGCTGTGATGCAGGATTTCAAGAATCTGGAAAAATATCAAATTTACGCCTGTGGCGTCCCTGCTATGATAAAAGCAGCGTATCAAGACTTTACTCTTTATTGCAATTTGCCTAAAAATGCTTTCTTTTCGGATGTATTCACGCCATCGACTAGCAATCCTTCAAGCCCAAGCAGTTAAGTTCATTTAAAGAAAAGGCCGCTGAATAGCTAAAAATGTAATCACAGTTATGTAAGCTAGCACAGATTCTTGTAATTTTAGTTATATTCTTTTCTTCTGTTCTTGCGGCCTTTTCATCAACCTTCCGGAAAAGAAAGCGCTTTTTAGCGATCTATTAAATGAGCTGCTTTAGACATGGTTCGAGCCCTTTATTATAATGACTCATAGCCAATTCATGTTTGCCGAGCTTCTCGTTTAGTTGTGCCAATGCGAAATGTGCTTTATAACTTGGCTCAACCGATAAACTGGCTTCTAGATAATTTTGCGCTTTGCCCCACAGTTCACAATGTGTGCAGAGTTTACCAAGCGTCAGTAACAGTTGTGCATTATTGGGCTGTGATTTCAACCATACTTCAGCGCATTCAATTTGCCTGTTGACATGATAACCTAGGCACTCCGCATAAAGTTCAATTAGGTCGTTATCCCATGTGATCGGAACATTCTGTTCAATAATCCGATTTGCGGTTGCACAATTTCCTAGAGAAATGTATGAACGTACTGCAGCTGCACAAAGCTTACTATCCATTTTTTCCAGTGGTGATATGTGCAACCAATACTGATTCAAAGATTGCGAATCGATTGCTTTGCTTCTAATATTTTCTATTTGTGCATCGTGTTTTAATTTTTTTATGTATGTTTTATTAGCCGATTGACGTTTTTCCAGCACTTCAGTTAATTCCAACACCGCATCCCAATTTCTGCCACGTTGCTGAGCTTCCAATTCTAATTGCAACACAGCAGTTGGCTGTAATCCTCCTCCTGAATATAATGACTGTAAGGTTTTAAGTGCATCCTGATAATTTCCGTCATTCAATTGGAATTCAGCTTTTGTGGCAAGGCATAAGGACTTCTCACTTGGTACTTGATTGAGTGCATTATTTAAATATTGATCTCGTGCGTTAACTTGATTGAGTTTGTGCGCTGAACGAGCTGCAATAACGGCACTGATGGCTTTCACAGTTGCTGAATTTGCTAATTTTAATGCTACGGTGGCATTCTTTTGTGCTTTAACAAAATCGCCTTCAAAGTAAGCTTTCAGCCCGGACAACAGCATTTCATCCGTTTTTTTATGGCGATGCCTTTTGCTGAATCCGAATATCCCCAGGACGAGTCGTACTAGAAAATAGAAAACTAGAAAAGCTACGATCACTACAATAATAAACTGGTCGAGCGGTAGTTCTAATTGATAAGGCGGCATCACCAATGAAGCATGCCCGGTGATGTGTTTAGCAGTAAGTGTAACAGCTACAGCAGCAGCGAATAGTGCTATTAGCCAGACTATCAGTTTCATATATTCTCCTCATTGCAATAGAGTCGATCATTATTAATTCATATCACGGATTATAGATACACACCCACCCACCGCTGCGGTGAGTACGATTGATATGCGACTATTTATACTTTATTTAAGGTCCTTTTATATATTTCATTCAAAAAAACACTGTCTTTCCATTGACTGAAAGTATATATACAAACCTTTCAGTAAACCTTCATCACCTGCGTATGGCACTTTCACGATTTTCTTCAATCCTAATTCTCTGGCTGCTTGGGCGATGCGTTCATGCGCTGTAAAAACCGGAGTTGTTTTCAGCAATTGTTGGCCAAGCGTGCCTATTATGTCAAATAAATTATGCAATCCCTCACTACTTGTAATGATTACTGCGTGTATTTTTCCTTGCGACCAGGCAGCAAGCAAGGGTGCGCTATCAATGTTGGGTTTTCTGCGCAGGTAACATTCTGCATATTCGATGTGCGCACCGCGTTGTGCGAGCGTATCACCCAATAACGCTCGCCCGCCATTGCCACGAAAAATTACCACATGTTTTTCGGTCATGTTTTGTAACTCTTCCGACTTAAGCAATGCTTCACTATCAAAACGCTCGATTGGAATAAGAATCTCGTTGACTCCATACCGTCTTAAGGTATCCGCAGTGCCTTTTCCAACGGCAGCTATTTTTAAGTAAGGAGGTAGCGTGCGTTGCTTGGTAATTAAATCCATGCTTTTGGTAACAGCATTAGGGCTGACAAATACCGCCCAATCAAATTCATCCAAACGATTAATCAGATCAATCAAGGGAGTAATATCCGTGACATCAGCAATTTCCAGTACTGGAAGTAAAATCGGATTACCACCGCTAACGTGAATGCTTTCTGCAAGAAAAGTGGATTGATGAATTGGACGAGTAACCAGTATGTTAATCCCGGTCAGTTGTTTGCGGATAGGCAATGTTATTTCCAACCTTCTGCGGCAGGCACCAAAGCAGCCAGAATTTCATCTGCGCCTTGTTTAATTAGCTTTTGCGCCAATTGTTGCCCCATTGCAATACCGGTTTCAGGTTTACCCTCTAAAGCTCCGCTCACTATGCGTTTTCCATCGGGCTGAGCAACGAATCCACGGAGTCGAAGCTTATCGTTGTCAATCTCAGCAAATGCTCCGAGCGGTACCTGGCAACTGCCTCCCAGTACACGACTCATCGAACGCTCAGCTTCAACGCAATAAGCAGTTGCCTGGTGGTGTAGTGGCTGCATAAGCTGAACCAGATCCATGCGATCAGCTCTGCACTCGATTCCCAAGGCGCCTTGTCCAACTGCAGGCAGGCTTTGTTCAGGATTGAGTAGGGCGGTAATGCGATTGGAGAGTTCAAGCCGTTTTAAACCGGCGGCAGCCAGAATAATTGCTGCATACTGATCTTCATCGAGTTTGCGTAACCGGGTTTGAACATTTCCCCGCAGCGGTTGTACTTGAAGTTGCGGAAAATGTGCACGCAATTGACTTTCGCGTCGCAAGCTTGATGTGCCGACGATACTGCCGGCAGGCAACACGTCCAAGCTGGCATAGTGATTAGAAACAAACGCGTCGCGAGGATCTTCTCGCTCAGTTATGGCAGCTAGCTTGAACCCTTCCGGAACATTCATGGGCATGTCTTTCATGGAATGCACCGCAATATCAGCACGGTCATCTTCCAGAGCTTGCTCAAGCTCTTTGATAAATAGGCCTTTTCCGCCAATTTTAGATAATGATTGATCCAGTATTTGATCACCGCGCGTTGTCATACCAAGTATGCTGATTTCAGTTTGCGGGTATAATTCACTTAGGCATTTCTGAATGAACTTGGCTTGCCACATAGCAAGCAGGCTTTCTCGTGAAGCAATAACGATTTTCTTGGGAAATAAAAATGAATTGGGCATTAATAATATAAAATGAAAAAATTACAAAAAATTCCTATTGGCAATCATTTTAACATGGCCGACCCTGACTTGGCGTGCCGGAAATGGATATTGGTTTCATTTTTTATAGTGGATGTAGAACGTAATGAATGATGTTGATTCAGAGAATTATGATATTAATAAGTTAGCCAATGATAAAGATTTGCCATTGCGCGAGGATATCCGTTTCCTTGGACGTATGCTGGGTGACACGGTACGTGAGCAAGAAGGAGATAAGGCTTTTGAGCTGGTAGAAAATATACGTAAAATAGCGATTCGTTTTCATCGAGAGCAAGATCCCACTGCGCGGCATGAACTGGAAGCGATACTCAAGCAATTAAGCGATAAGGATTCATTGCCGGTCGTTCGGGCTTTTAGTTATTTCTCGCTGCTTTCCAATATTGCAGAAGATGTGCATCATAACCGGCGGCGGCGGGCTCACCTACGTGCCGGCTCAGCGCCGCAGGCCGGAAGTGTGACATTAGCGCTTGAGCGTGTATTGGAGAGCAGTAGTAATGCACGCACAATCCTTGCCGATTTTTTCAAGCAAGCGATCGTTTCTCCAGTACTGACAGCACATCCAACCGAGGTGCAGCGTAGAAGCATACTGGACTGCCAACTCGCCATTGAGCGTTTGTTGAAAGAACGAGCCTGGGTTGAGTTGACTCCGAACGAATTACGCCATAATGAAGAAAATCAACGCGCTACAATTCAAATTTTGTGGCAAACGCGTATGTTACGTCCGACTCGCTTGTCCGTTTATGATGAGATTGAGAATGGTTTGGCGTACTACAGTTATACCTTTCTAAGTGAAATCCCATACATATACGCAAAGATCGAAGATCTGCTCGAGCGTCGACTGGCTAGCGATATTCCATTGGTGACTTCATTTTTGCGAATTGGGAGCTGGATTGGTGGTGATCGCGATGGCAATCCTTTTGTCACACATGAAGTCATGTTGCGAGCTATGGAACGTCAATCAGCCGTGGCATTGGAATATTATATGGATGCTGTGCAAAAGATTGGTCGTTCCATGAGTTTGACTGAACGTTTGGTAGAGGTCAGTGACGAAGTCAAAAAATTGCTTGCTACCGCTCCGGATATTCCTAATCGATCTGATGAGCCTTATCGGCGAATATTCTTGAGCATTGGTGCTCGTTTGGTTGCCACTGCAAAAAAATTCGGACATCAAGTTTTGCAGCTTAGTACCGAAGAAACCAAAGAACCCTATGCTGATAGTGCTGAATTTGTACACGATCTTGAAGCGATCATTCAATCCCTGAAGCAGCATAAATCTTCTTGGGTGGCGCGTGGTGCATTACGCAACTTGCGGCGAGCTGCGGAGGTGTTTGGTTTTCATCTTGCGCCTCTGGATATGCGCCAACATAGCAAAATTCATGAACAAGTTGTAAGCGAGCTATTTGAATATTACACAGGTCACAAGGATTACCTGCAACTGAGAGAGAAAGAGCGTATCGATTGGTTGCTATCAGAAATTAATCGATTACACCCATTATTGACTATTCCTTCGGAGTTCTCGGAAACGACGCAATCCGAATTGCGCATTTTGCAGTGTGCGGCTGAGATTCATCGACGTTTCGGACGTGCAGCAATGCCGAATTATATTATTTCCATGACAACCGGGGTAATCAATATACTGGAAGTAGCATACTTGTTGCGGCAGGTGGATTTGCTGCAAACCGGAGAAAACCCCCAGTTGCATCTTAATATCATCCCGTTGTTTGAAACCATCTCTGATTTGCAAAGTTGCGGCAAAATTATGGATCAATTATTTTCATTGCCGTACTATCGCAAGCTTTTAAGTTCAATGGGTAGTGTGCAGGAGGTGATGCTGGGGTATTCCGATAGCAATAAGGATGGTGGATTTATCGCCTCAAATTGGGAGATTTACAAGGCGGAGATTGTACTGACCAAGGTTTTTGCTAAGCATCATGTTGGATTACGTCTATTTCACGGCCGTGGCGGCACAGTAGGGCGTGGCGGTGGTCCCAGCTATCAGAGCATTCTGGCACAGCCTCCAGGTAGTGTAAATGGTCAGATACGAGTAACCGAACAGGGCGAAGTCATTAGTAGTAAATATGCTGAGCCTGAGATTGGACGCCGTAACCTTGAAACTTTAGTGGCCGCAACGATGGAGGCAACCTTGCTGGGGCACGATTCGATCGGTAGAAATGCAGATCGATATTACCCTGCGATGAATAAACTTGCAGCGATTTCTTTTGCAGCTTATCAGGATCTGGTTTTCGGAACTACGGGATTCAAGCAGTTCTTTCTGGAATCAACACCCATCCGGGAAATGGCAGGTTTACACATAGGCAGTCGGCCGCCCTCTCGCACAAGTTCTGATGATATTGAAGATTTACGTGCAATTCCATGGGTATTCAGCTGGAGCCAGAGTCGGATGATGTTGCCTGGCTGGTATGGCTTCGGGCATGCAGTGGAAACATTTGTGAATCAGAAAGATCAAAACGAACAGGGGTTGGAGTTACTGCAGGAAATGTACCAGAAATGGCCCTTTATGCAAACGCTGTTGTCGAATATGGATATGGTGCTAGCGAAGACAGATATGGGTATTGCCTCACGCTATGCTGAATTGGTTAATGATGTTGCACTGCGTGAGCAGATTTTTGCACGAATCCAAGAGGAGCGCGCGAGAAGTGAGAAATGGCTATTTGCGATTACTGGTAATGTCGAGTTACTGCAAGATAATCCAACATTAGCGCGCAGCATCCGCAATAGAATCCCTTATATCGATCCGCTCAATCATTTGCAGGTGGAATTGCTGCGTCGCTACCGATCTGGCGAGGACAGCGAAGAAGTTAAACGTTCTATTCATCTCACCATCAACGGTGTAACAGCAGGATTACGCAATAGTGGTTAGCGGCAAATTTTATGACATGCTCTTGCTCTTATGAGTGCACGGTAGGAGGCTATGGTACCAATGAAGCAATTCTTTTTTTTAATACTCATGCTGTTCGTTTTTTATTCACAAGGGGCATTAGCTTCGCTATCCATCCAATTTTGGCAGGCTTCTTCCGGTGCGCGCGTATATTTTGTGGAAAATCATGATCTCCCGATACTGGATGTTAGTGTCGAATTTGCGGCAGGTAGCAGCATGGATATTTCCACTCAATCAGGTTGTGCCAGCCTGGTGCAGCAGCTGCTTAGTCTGGGTGCTGGTGGCTTTTCTGAGGATCAAATTGCCACTGCGTTAGCCGATGTTGGAGCGCAAACTAGAAGTCATTTTGATCGGGATCGCGCTGGCATCGTTTTACGTACTCTGAGTAGTGAACGAGAGCGCAAGCAAGCGCTGGATGTATTTGCACGAATTATTCAATTTCCAGAGTTCCCGCAAGCTATCTTATCGAGGGAGAAAGCGCGAACTATTTCAAGTATAAAAGAATCCAGCACTAAACCGGATTATATCGCCGAACGTGAATTAATGAAGATGTTATACGGTAATCATCCCTATGGATTCAATGAACAAGGCGAGATTGAGACACTTAGTAAATTACAGCGGGAAGATCTGCTAGCTTTTTATCGTGCTCATTATGTAGCAGAGGGTGCTGTGATAGCGATCATCGGGGATGTAACCCGGCTGGAGGCGGCGGCAATTGCAGAAAAATTGACTGAAGGCTTACCTTCAGCCGGGCAATCAAGGGACGTTCAGCCTGTCGCAATTCCTGTGGCGGAAACGAAAAGATTGCCGCATCCTGCCGCACAAAGTCACATTCAACTGGCTTACCCTGGATTACGCCGAAACGACCCTGACTATTTCCCCCTGTTGGTTGGAAATCATATCCTAGGAGGTGGAGGGTTTGTTTCACGTCTGATGGAAGAAGTACGTCAACAACGTGGTTTGGCTTATAGTGTTTACAGTTTCTTTGCACCATACAAAGAACAAGGACCGTTTCAAATTGGCTTGCAAACAAAAAAAGAGCAGTCAGAAGAAGCACTTGCTTTAACCCAGAAAGTACTTAAAGATTTTGTATTGAATGGCCCTACGGAAAAAGAGCTGGTAGCAGCCAAACAAAACATTATTGGTGGTTTTCCGTTGCGAATTGACAGCAACAGCAAAATATTAAGTTTCCTATCCGTAATTGGTTTTTATCAATTGCCACTTACTTATCTGACAGATTATCTGGTGGCCGTTGAGGCGGTAACTGCAGAGCAAATTCGGCAAGCATTTCAACGGCGAATTCAACCCGATGGTATGGTCGCTGTAATTGCCGGAGCGATTGAGTAAAGAATTTTCGGTATGACGTTAATTCAGGGAAAAATCCGCATTATCGGTGGCCAATGGCGCAGCCGTTTGTTGACATTTCCAGAGCATCCTGATTTAAGACCTACCCCCAATAGGGTACGTGAAACGGTCTTTAATTGGCTGGAGCAGGATTTAAGTGGTTTGTGTTGCCTCGACCTATTTGCAGGCAGTGGTGCATTAGGCTTTGAGGCTGCGTCACGCGGTGCGGCACACGTAGTTATGGTTGATAATGACATGCGGGTATATAAGGCACTGAAAGAGAATAAAGGGAAGTTACAAGCGATGCAGATTGAATTGCTCCTGATGAATGCGCTAAATTTTATGCAATCTGATGTACGTAAATTTGATGTCATTTTTCTTGATCCACCTTATCGACTTGATTTGTTTCCTCAATTAATGTCACTGCTGCCGTCACATCTTGAAAAGGACGGGCTGGTTTATTCTGAAGCCAGAGATACATGGACTCCGGATAAGCAATGGAAGGTACATCGCAGTGCAAAGGCGGGAGCTGTTCGTTATCAACTGCTGAAGTTTGTGCACTATGGATAAAGCGATCTATCCCGGCACGTTTGATCCAATAACCCGCGGACATGAGGATTTAGTTAGACGCGCTTCACGTTTGTTTGATCAGATTGTTGTTGCAATTGCTGTAAGCAGCAGCAAGAAACCTTTTTTTACCTTGGAAGAAAGGGTGGAGATGGCACGAGAGGTTCTCTCAGACTGCTCCAATGTCAAGGTTATGGCATTTTCTGGTTTATTGATGAATTTTTTGCAGCAACAAAGGTCACGGATAATTGTGCGCGGCTTGCGTGCAGCTTCGGATTTTGAATATGAATTCCAAATGGCTGGGATGAATCGTGGGTTATATCCTGATGTGGAGACTTTATTCATGACGCCATCAGAGCAGTATATGTTTGTTTCTGCAACCATCGTGCGTGAAATCGCATCGCTTGGCGGGAATGCTGATACGTTTGTACATCCACTGGTCGCAAAAAAACTAAGTGAGAAATTAACCCCATAATTGTGAGAATATAAATGGCACTAATTATTACTGATGAATGTATCAATTGCGATGTTTGCGAGCCTGAGTGTCCTAATGGCGCAATTTCTCAAGGTGAAGAGATTTACCAAATTAATCCTAGTTTATGCACAGAATGTGTCGGGCACTACAATGAGCCTCAATGTATAGAGGTTTGCCCGGTAGATTGCATTACACTTAACCCTGCCATCGTAGAAAGTAAAGAACAACTCCAAGCAAAGTATATGGGTCTTGTTTCTGAAAAATCAATATCTTGAAGTTATTTTCTTAGATTAAATCATGCTTTTCTGAGAAATCAGACAATTTTCTCCGTTTAATCATTAATGCAATACGAGTGATCTTCGTTTAATCTTTACTTTGCATACTGATGCCATCAATTATGATTTCAGTTGGCAACGGGCGTGGTTGTGCAGTACTACCGCCCTAATATGCACAACAAAGTTAAAATTTGCGTTAGTTTAAATTTTCTGAGACTTAAATGGATCCATGCACAATAGTTACTAATGTTCGATCTATTTTTTCCTTACCGGATGTTGTGTTTCGCATTAATGATTTAATTGATTCAGAGGAGGCAACGAATACGGAGTTAGAACGTATTATCTCCAGTGATCCTGCACTAACGGCAAAACTGTTGAAGTTCGCAAACAGTACTTATTTTGGTTTCTCCGGCAAGATTGAAACTGTTATGAAAGCCATTTCCATTATCGGGCATCAGGAATTGCGTAATCTGGTGATTGCATCATCAGTAACAACAACTTTTAAAGGAATTCCACCTGATCTGGTCAATATGGATACATTCTGGAATCACAGCGTTACGAGTGGTGTAACTGCGCGCCTACTCGCGTCAAGTGTTGATAGTCGAGAGCGCTTTTTCATTGCAGGATTGTTGCATGACGTTGGGAGATTAATTCTTTTCAGTCAGTTTCCGAAAGAATCTGCAAAGGTATTGAATTGCTTGAATCAAGGTGAAGATGTTGCAATGCAAGAAGAGCGTAAGATTTTTGGTTTTACGCATGCACAATTAGGCGCCGAACTTTTAAAACAATGGAAACTACCACTTAATATATGGAAAATGGTCGAGTATCAATCTGATCCCATGAGAAGTGGAGAGTATCAATCCGATGCCAATACACTGTGTGCAGCCATAAGTATCGCTAACTATATCCAGCCTTGTACTAATCAACCGCTAAATCTCGAAACAGTTATATCCGATCATGCTCTCAAAACTTGGAGTTATCTTGGCTTGACGGCAGAAATTGTAGAATCAGTTATTACCGTAGCTAAATTACAAGTCATTGAAGTATTCAATGCTATCCATTAGCCATCAATTTGAAAGTATATATTTTTGAGGCAATCCATATTCTCATGCCTTGTATTTTATTACATAAGCTTGTGATGTTTTATAAAACTCATTTGTTCTAATTCCGGACGATAAGCAAATGCATACAGAATAACGTAAAGTTATAGAGGTGAGTAGAATGGAAGTTTATCTGGGTAGATTGCCAATTCTGGATAGTAAACAAAATTTAGTAGCGTTTGAACTTTTATTTCGTTCCAATCAAAATAACGGTGTAGACGTTACCGATAATTCCGCTGCTTCAGCCAATGTCATCATTGATACTTACGGACAGCTCGGCATAGAAAATGTGATAGGCAAACGGCGCGGATTCATTAAAGTTGATGCTAAGCTATTGATGAATGATGTAATTTGTATGCTTCCAAAGAAACATGTAGTACTTGAAATTTTGAGAAATGTAGAAATTAATGATGAAATCATACAACGCTGTTTATTCTTAAAGCAAAAAGGCTATCAATTGGCACTTTCTAATGTCGTCCAACTGGATCAACGGTTTGAACGCATAATGCCGCTTATCAATATAGTTAAAATTAATATTACTGCATTAAATCAGAGCAACCTTCACAATCTTATAAATAAGCTAAAGCGCTGGCCTGTGTTATTGCTGGCTGAAAAAGTTGAAAGCAAGGAAATCGCCAGAAATTGTATTGCATTGAACTTTCAGATGCTGCAAGGCTTTTATTTTGCAAAACCCGAAATTATTTCGGGAAAACGCATTGATCCTTCGAAGCTATCTTTATTGAAGCTATTGCTATTAGTTGTTAAAGACGGTGAAGTAACTGAAATTGAGAATGAGCTTAAGTTTCAACCCGGCTTAAGCTATAACCTGCTGCGTATGGTAAATTCCGCTGCAAGCGGTTTACCAAGCACGATTAATTCTATCAAACGGGCCATTATGATTATTGGCCGGAAACAGCTTCAGCGTTGGATACAGATATTGCTCTATGCCGCCAAGCAAAGAGATGGTGGCGCGTCGGATGCATTAATGCAGACAGCTACCGTACGTGGCAGATTATTGGAATCAATCGCCATTGCGGATCGTCCGCATGATAAAAATCATCAGGATCGTGCCTTTATGGTAGGGGTTTTATCATTACTCGATACGTTGCTTGGGATGGAAATGTCCGAGCTTGTAAGCACGCTTAGTATCCAAAAAGATATGGGTGAAGCTCTTCTGACCCGACGGGGCTATTTGGGTCATCAGCTGGAATTAATTGAAGCCCATGAAAAAGGTGAATATGAAACAGTTTCATGCATGCTGTCAGATATGGGATTTATCAATATGGATGAGTTCATTAAGATGGAGTTAGAAGCTACCGTGTGGGCCAATCGAATCAAGGATGCGGTCAATCAGTCCGTCTAGAAAATTGTATTCAATAGCGCAGTGTGAACAAGTATCAATACAATTCAGGCATCCTTCAGTACAACATGCCCTAAGAATTTCTGATTTGCCAGAATAATAACGCCGGAACTATCACCCTGATGCAATACGATTATTAATTTGACCCAGTGATTGCTCAACTTGATCTACAAGAATTAGGCATAAATCGCCATCCTGTAAATTGGATAATGCTGTATCAATTGCAATAGCTTCACCAATGATTTCTCTTATTTTTTGTGTACGCTTCGCGTTTTCCAAGCCTTCCCGCAATAAAGATAAAACCTCACCATTTGCCCGTCCTCTCTGGCATTTGTCTTGATATAGAACGACCTCATCGAATGCATCACCGAGAATTCGTGTTTGCTGGCGAATATCTTCGTCACGGCGATCACCGGCTGCACTAATAACCACAGATCGTTTTCTGGATGGAATATTTTCGATTGCGCTTACCAACGCCTGTATGGCATCTGGGTTATGCCCGTAATCCGCAATTAAGGTAGCATTGCGGTAATTGAAAAGATTAAATCGACCTGGTGCAGTTTGGGTATTATTTACAAAATTAGTTACACCCTCACAAATATCTGACCATTCTATTCCTAGTGCCCAACTAGCTCCAACAGCTGCCATTACATTTTCGATTTGAAACCGGATTGTGCCATTTTTTGTCAATGGAATTTTGTTCAACGGAATGCGGTATTCACTGCAATCGCTCGCAGCAACAATATAGCCATTTTCGGCATAGACCACACGCTTATGTTGGGCGCGATGCATCGCCAATATCGGATGATGGCTCTCGTGTGCAAAGAAAATGACGGAACCGGGACAATACTCAGCCATGCTGGCGACGAGTTGATCCGCTGCATTAAGCACAGCAAAACCAGTCTTAGATTTCACATTCTGGACAACAACTCGTTTGACTAAAGACAGCTCTTCCACAGTATTGACATAAGCTATGCCGAGATGATCGCCCATGCCAATATTCGTTACAACAGCTACATCACAGTGATCGAATCCCAAGCCTTCGCGCAATAATCCACCTCGTGCAGTTTCTAGCACTGCAGCATCAACATCTGGATGAGAGAGAATATTTCTGGCACTTTTAGGACCACTGCAATCTCCAGTATCGATGCATTGCCCGGCAATAAAAACGCCATTTGTACACGCAATTCCTGTTCGTTTATTACTTTTTTCCAGAATACTGGCTATCAGCTGAGTAGTGGTGGTTTTGCCATTGGTGCCCGTCACGGCGATGACCGGAATGCGCGCGTTTTCGCCTGGTGCAAACATGTAATCAATGATAGCTTTGCCTACAGCGCGATCTTTGCCGAAAGAAGGTTGTATATGCATACGCAAGCCCGGTGACGCATTAATTTCTATTATGCCGCCCCCTTGGTCTTCCAAAGATTTCATCACGGTGTTACAAATTACATCAACCCCGCAAATATCCAGCCCCACCACTCGTGCTGCAGCAATCACATGTGCTGCTAAATCGGGATGAACATCATCAGTCACATCAGTAGCCGTACCACCTGTAGATAAATTGGCATTATTTCGCACTACAACACGCATTCCTTTCAGTGGAACTGACTCCGCTGTCAATCCCTGTGTGGCAAGATGAGCGAGAGAAATTTCATCTAGTGGAATCTTAGTCAATGAAGCGATATGCCCTTCCCCTCTCATTGGATCACGATTAATTTGTTCTACCAATTCTTGAATGTTACGAATGCCATCTCCAATTACCTGCGGCGGATCGCGTCGTGCTGCTGCGATTAATCTGTTACCTACGATCAGCATACGATAATCATATCCGGCAATGTAGCGCTCTACGATCACATTATCGCTGATTTCAGATGCCATCATGTAAGCCGTTTTTACATCGTTTTCATTAATCCGGTTAACAGTTACACCTTTTCCTTGATTGCTATCCCGTGGTTTTATGACTACCGGCATACCTACTTCGCGTGCGGCTGCCCAAGCGTCTTCTGCGTTACTCACGTTTCGGCCCACAGGGACAGGTATTCCAGCTGCATGCAACAAAGTTTTGGTTAATTCCTTATCCTGCACTATTGACTCGGCTACTGCACTAGTCCTGTCGCTCTCGGAAGCCTGAATGCGGCGTTGCTTACTACCCCAGCCAAGTTGCACTAAACTACCCTCTGTTAATCGGCGGAAAGGAATTCCACGCGCAACAGCAGCCTGAACAATTGCGCCTGTACTGGGGCCCAGACGAATATCTTCATAGAGTTTGCGTAGTCGGTGCAAGGCATTGGCTAAATCAAAATCGGTATCGTTGATAGTTGATATACATAAGGTCTGCGCTAACTCAAATGCAAGTTGCCCTACTTTTTCTTCACTGTAACCTACTATGACATGAAATGTATCAACCTCGGTTGTTTGAACCGTGCGACTGAAGTTTATCGGACAACCTGCTTGCAGTTGCAAATCCCGTGTGGCTGATTCGAGCACATGCGCTATTGTGATGGTTTCATACTGATCGGAAAGCCGTGGCAAAGAAATTTCAGGAAAGCGATTACATAATCGTGCCTTAAAATCTTGGATGTTTTCTATATTCTTTTCAGAATCAACACAACGAATAATAGCTTCAATAGAAGAGTGCTGATTCCATAAATTAGGTCCACGCAATAAACGAATACGCAGTATTTTCATGAACCATTTTCCTGAGTCTGTAAATCGATTGCAACAGACTGATTCTCTGTTACATATTTTTCTTGGAGGAAACCAAAAGCGTTAATTCCCGCGCGCATAAGATCGGGTTCAATTTCCAGTGCCCACGCCGCCCCGACAGCTGCAAGAATATTTTCCAGAGCTTGGGCATTATATGCACCGGTTATAGTACCAATACTTATCAGGGGCAACTCATTTGCACCTGTTGCAAGTATAATCACGTCATTGCGCATTATGACGGCACGTTTGCCAAGACGCGGTCCGGTTCCATGCGTGCGATGTTGCACAATCACTGGTAATTCGGGTTCAATACTGAAAAAAATCACCTCACCGTGACAGAGTGTAGATATCTCGACCAGCATCTCATCCTGTGCATTGAGCACCGCGGCTCCAATAGGTAACTTTACCGCCTTATCGACGTCATCAATAGCCGCGGCTGTGGGTGTTACCACATCGACTTGTGTGCGGAATACCGTGAAAATTTGTTTGTGCGTTTCGATTCCATGACGACCCAAATGATTGATCGGATGAACATTGGTAATTACGCCGACATGACAGCTATCGTATGCCAAACCTTCATTCAACAGAGCATCAAAGCCATTCTCAAAAACTGCGGCTTCAACCGTTGGATTGATTAGTGTGCGGTTTGCTGCTGCCCAATTGGCACAATTGTGTTTATCAATTTGCCGATAATTAAGATAAAGTCCATCACTACATGCTAAACCGGTTTGTTTCCCAGAAAGAATAAGCAGTCTTGCAATCAATAGGGCTACTGATGTTTTACCATAACTGCCAGAAACCCCGATTACAGGAATCCGGCCATTCTCTTGATCCGGAAATAAGTGATCAACGATGGCTTTTCCAACCGGTCGAGGCATGCCCACTGCTGGCTTGATATGCATCAACAAGCTAGGGCCCGCATTGACTTCAACAATAGCTCCTCCTTGTTCATTCAGTGGGCGCGAAATGTCCCCGGTTACCAGATCTATGCCGGCGATGTCCAGACCAATGATACGGGCGGCTAATGATGCTGCAGCTGCGGTGCTAGGATGAACCTGATCTGTCACATCAAATGCATGATTACCATTTCTTTGAATCAAAACTTTGACCCCGGCAGGCACAATGGAATCACTCTGATATCCTTGATGTGCAATTTCCATTTGGGCAGCACTATCCAAACGGATTGGATTCAGCGGGTGATCTTCTGTTGATCCGCGGCGTGAATCAGAGTTGATTTGTGATTCGATTAATTCAGCAATAGTGGCCACGCCATTCCCGGTTACCGAAACTGAATCACCCTTGGTCGCAGCTATCAGTTTTCCTCCAATAATTAATAGGCGATGTTCAGTACCTGCAACATAACGTTCAACCAGAACACCCGAGCCTTCTTTTAAAGCAATTTGATAAGCGGATTCAATCTCACTCTGTTGAAATAATTCAATGAAGACTCCGCGCCCATGATTTCCATCGCATGGCTTGATGACAACTGGCAATCCGATATCTTTAGCTGCCTCCCATGCGGCCTCAGCACTTTCCACGATGCGTCCTGCAGGAACAGGAACGCCACAGGATTGCAGTAGTGTCTTAGTTAAGTCTTTATCACGTGAAATACCTTCTGCAATGGCTGGAGTAAAATCTGTCTCGGCAGTCCAGATATGACGGCAATGAACCCCATAGCCAAGCTGGACTAGATTTCCTTTTGCGGTAAGGCGAGTTGCCGGAATATTGCGTGCTACCGCTGCATCGACAATACATGCTGTTGATGGACCAAGCCAAAGTGAATCAACCAAATCCCGTAAATGCTCAATAGTGCTCTCGACATCGAAAGCTGCAGTGTGCAATTGTTGAAAGTTCATTGCCGCCAGGGCTAATTCACGCGCTGCATACAGCGCAGATTTTGTCACTTCTGCATGCCAGGCGCTTACAATTACTTTATAGACACCGCGCACTGCAGTTTCGCGCGCTCTGCCGAAACCGCCGCGCATACCGGCCAGATTCTGCAATTCCAGTGTTACGTGCTCAAGAATATGGCACGGCCAGGTGCCTTCCTTCACTCGGCGCAGGAAACCGCCACGTTCTTCATAACTGCAGCGATGCTCAATTAAAGTTGGGAGCCATTGTAATAGACGGTCATAAAAACCTGGAATCTTATCGGAAGGAAAGTCTTCAAGTTCGCCAATGTCAACTATTGCTTCAAGTACAGGGTAATAAGTCCAAATATTCGGGCCATTCAGGTGCTTAATTTCCAGAAACTTGATATCTTTTATACCATTATCATTGGAAGTAAAGCTGTCAGACATAAGTTTTGAAATTAGGAAGAAAACCTCATCTTAACGCTTTCCAAATCAATTGGTTTACAAGTGTAGAACAAATTCTCAGAACTATTATAGATTGCGCTGCTATTCAGAATTTTGATCGTTGATGTATATGGGTTTATAAGATGAGCACGATGAATTATTATTTTTCTTATTGACAAACATCCGTTTGAATTCAGAATAACAAAAGTTTGTTAAAAATTACTTTCAATTTATTACTTCAAATAGAGGTGCTCCTTGGATGATATGCCATTGCACATCATGTTGATTACATTGGTAATCCTGTTGATTGTGTCAGGTTTTTTCTCGTTATCCGAAACCAGTATGATGGCAATTAACCGCTATCGATTAAGACATCTTGCCAAGCAAGGTCATCGTGGCGCCAGATTAACGGTAAAATTACTTGAAAAAACGGATCGGCTATTGGGTGTCATATTGCTCGGAAATAACTTACTCAATACCGCTTCTGCCACGCTGGTGGCGGTTATTATTGCTACACTCTTTGTGCAAGATGAGTTTGCGCTGTTTATGGGAACAATAGCAGTAACCTTTGCCATTCTCGTATTTAGCGAAATTACTCCCAAAGTGATTGCTGCTGCTTATCCCGAGCGTATCGCTTTAGCAGCAAGTTATGTGTTGACGCCTCTGCTGATTATTTGTTACCCCATTGTGTGGTTTGTCAATTTGTTTGTCAGCGGATTATTAATCCTGTTTCGGTTGAAGCCTCAAAGTACAGAGCTGGAGCAAAAAATAAGCACGGAAGAGCTTAGGATGCTGGTGTTGGAGGGAGGACATTTTATACAGAATAAACACCAAAACATGTTGTTGAATCTATTTGATCTTGAACAAATTACAGTTGATGATGTCATTGTGCCACGTAACCAAATTGAGGCGATTGATCTAAATGCGGATGATGAGCTTATTCATGCGCAATTGTTAACATGTCATCATACACGCCTGCCAATTTACCGCGAGCGCATGGATAATATTGTGGGTCTTGTGCATGTGCGCAAGGTATTGAATCAAATGCAAGGCGGCAGAATCACAGCTTCCACTTTGGAAAAAGTGATGCGCAAACCTTATTTTATTCCTTCGGGTACTTCATTATTTTCACAACTACAGCTATTTCAGGAAAACCAGAAAAGAGTGGGATTAGTCGTTGATGAATATGGAGAATGGATAGGGTTGATCACATTGGAAGATATCATTGAAGAAATTATTGGTGAATTTACGACGCAAGCGCCCACCCAAACCAGTATTTTTCTGAAGCAGGAAGATGGCAGTATTATTGTCGAAGGAAGAACATTATTGCGTGAATTGAATCGCAAGCTTGATTTTCAGTTTCCGCTAGATGGACCGAAAACTCTCAATGGATTAATTTTAGAATATTTTGAAGATATACCCGAAGCAGGGACGGGTCTCAATATTGCTGGTTATCCAATGGAGGTTATTCAAACTAAAAATAGAATTGTAAAAACTGTTAAAATTTTTCCAGCTTCTGCTGAAGTTGAAGCAAAACATTCTGAGTGATCCGATGAGAAAAAACATTAGTTTTAGTGCTTCTACTACAGAGGATTGTTATACCCTGCATAATCCCGGTTGGACGGGAATAATAAAAGCGGTTATTCTGTCGCTCGGCAAATATTTAACCCGTTTGTTTATCAGAGCGCCCATAGCTCAGTTGGATAGAGTACCGCCCTCCGAAGGCGGGGGTCGCACGTTCGAATCGTGTTGGGCGCGCCAAATTTCGTCAAAAACTACTACCTGGCGTTCGCTTCGCAAACATGGGTGCCCCAGTTTTTTTCTGTCATATGTGAGAGTTCTTTTGCTAAACTAGTGCTTACTCCAAGCTTAGTTCTTCCATGTTATATAGCATTGAGTTATTGATTTTAAATCAAAGAAATTAAGAATTATTTTGCTGAATGGGATCCAACCTTTCAGGTTGGTAACAATGAGAGTTATTGATCTATTTATTGATGATTTCCTATTTACGCATTGGGTATGGTAAGGTGTAAAGGGTGTTTTTAGCAATTTGTGTACTGCACAGAGTGCTATTTTTTATCCAAAAGAAGTAATAGCTATTTTCAGTAGTCTCAAAAGCTGTATTGCCTGAAGCGTTTTCATTATGGATTATCCTGCACTGAAGTGAGCCTCAGGATTTTCGCTATGGAATTAAACCAAGAAAGTGGTTGGTAGCCATGACCTTTATCAGATCGGAAAAAATAATATTATTCGGGGAAGTTCTGGCAGACATATTCGATGACCGAAGAGTGTTTGGTGGTGCTCCGTTTAATGTTGCGCGTCACTTGAAAGCATTTGGCCTGCATCCGGTATTAATATCGCGTATCGGAAATGACGAACTAGGCCGCGAACTGCTCGCTCGGATCAAAGATGCGGGGATGGATGATTACGGGATACAGCTTGATGATTTACACCCGACTGGCCAAGTCATGGTTCACTTGGAAGAGCGTGGGCATCGTTTTGAAATTTTGCCAGAACAGGCCTATGACTTTATCCATGCAGGTATGTCGCATAGCATTGCTCTAGCCGTGCGCCCGCAATTAATTTACTTTGGTACCTTGGCGCAGCGCAAAGCAATATCCGCTCATGCTCTGGTAACATTGCTTCTCAGTAACCAAGGCAAGGTACCATGCTTACTGGATATCAATTTACGTAAGCCTTGGTATGACCTGCACACTATAGAGCATTCTTTGATACATGCAAATCTGATTAAAATAAATCAGGAAGAACTGGATGTATTGGCGCTACTTTTTCGGCTAACCGGTGTAAGCCGAGTACAAAAAGCAGCGGCGCTGCTCAAGCAGTTTGACTTGGATAGCATGCTGATCACGTGTGGCGAAGAAGGCGCTTGGCAGCTCGATAAAGATGGCAAAGTGAGCACTATAAACGGATTGATATCTTCACGTCCTGTGATGGATACCGTCGGTGCCGGGGATGGTTTTGCTGCTGTGTATATCCTTGGGCTTTTGCGCAAATGGCCTATTATGCTTACCTTATCGCGCGCTAATGCCTTTGCTGCAGCTTTGTGCGAAATACGAGGAGCTATTCCTGATTCTTCTGATTTTTATGGACCGTTTATTGCGGATTGGAACCGATAACGATGGATTGGAACAATAATGAGAATGCCTTGTATATTTTGATGATTAGTCCGCATGGATTGATCAGGGGAAAAAATATGGAGCTGGGGCGGGATGCCGATACAGGCGGGCAAACCACCTATGTAGTGGAGTTGATGCGTGCATTGGCTCGCCATCGCGAGATCGGACAAGTAGATTTATTGACTCGGCTGATCACAGACCCCGCACTATCGTCAGATTATTCGCAGCCTGTTGAAGATATCGGTAATGGCGCGCGTATTTTGCGTCTGCCTTTCGGTCCGTCGCACTACGTGCGAAAGGAACTGTTATGGCTTCATCTCGATCAGTTGGTGGATCGCAGTCTGCATTTTTTGCGTCAGCAAGGCCGATTGCCGGATTTGATACACACCCATTACGCGGATGCCGGGTATGTGGGGCAACAATTATCGCAGCTTCTGGGCATACCGCAAATACATACAGGTCATTCATTGGGACGCCCCAAGCAATCCCGCTTGTTGGCAAGCGGGCGAAAAAAAAACCGCTATTGATCGACAATTCAATTTTGAGCGCCGTATCACGACAGAAGAGGATTTACTGGTTAACGTTGCCATGGTGATTACGAGCACCAGACAGGAAGTTACCGAGCAATACGGAATGTATCACAATCACGCAAGTGCTCGTTTTGTCGTAATTCCTCCAGGCACCGATATTGCTCGTTTCTCACCACCGGGGCGAAGAAAAATTAATCCCAATGTCACGCATATGGTGGATAAATTTCTTTCTGATCCTGCCAAGCCGATGATACTTGCAATCTGCCGCCCTGCCATCCATAAGAACCTTAAAGGGCTGATCGATGCCTACGGGAGCAGTTCAGCATTACAAGAAAAGGCCAATCTGGTTATTGTTGCAGGCAATCGCGACGATATACGCGAACTCGATGAAGCATCACAAAAAATTCTGGGGGAGTTGCTGCTGGATATTGATCGCTATGACTTATGGGGTAAGGTTGCGATACCCAAGCATCACAACGCTGAAGATGTTCCGGAGTTATATCGCCTTGCTGCGCGTCGTCGCGGCGTATTTGTCAATCCTGCATTAACCGAGCCTTTCGGTTTAACCCTGATTGAAGCAGCTGCTAGCGGCTTGCCTTTTGTGGCTACGGAAGACGGTGGACCACGAGACATTGTAGCCAATTGCTGTAACGGCCTGTTGGTAAACCCATTAGATTCAACCGCCATTGCTTTTGCGCTTGACAGCGCGCTATCGGATAAACAGCAGTGGCGATTGTGGGCAAAAAATGGCGTCGCGGGCGCGCGCCGTCATTATAGTTGGGATGCTCACGTAAACAAATACGTGAAAGAGGTGCGCAAGTTGCTGCGCCGCGATCGTAAACGCATGCGTCGCCAGATTGCGTTTACCATGCAAGATGGCAAATCACCCATGCCATTGGCGCGCAAAGCATTGATCAGTGACATAGACAACACCCTGATAGGTAATAAAAATGGATTGCAGCAACTGATTGCCTGGCTGAAAAATCATGCGGGTTCAATTGTCTTCGGTATTGCGACAGGGCGTTCTCTGGAAAGTGCGGTCAATGTGCTCAAAAATGCACGGGTTCCCATTCCCAATGTATTAATCACTTCAGTGGGCAGCGAAATTAATTATAGCTATAAGCTTCAACCGGATATTGGTTGGGCGAACCGTATCGCGCATTTGTGGCGACGGGAAGCCCTGGAGCAAGTATTGTCCGACATTCCCGGGTTGACGCTTCAGCCTGCCGTAAATCAACGTAAATTCAAGCTGAGTTATAACGTCGTATCAGAGAAGATGCCGTCGCTGCAGGATCTTTACCGGTTACTGCGGGAACATCGTTTGCATGCACGGCTTATTTATTCGCATGACAAGTTTCTGGATGTGTTGCCGGTACGTGCTTCCAAGGGGCATGCTATCCGCTATCTGGCCTACAAGTGGGAGTTACCTCTGGAGAATTTTCTGGTCGTAGGCGACTCTGGTAATGATAAGGAAATGCTGCTGGGTGATACGCTGGGTATAGTGGTTGGCAATCACGGCATGGAGCTTGAGCAGCTGCGGGGTATGGAACGAATATACTTTGCTCGGGGCCATCAGGCGGATGGCATTCTGGAAGGGCTAGCACACTATGGTTGGCGAATTGCGGATCACTGATAATTCTGGGTGTATAAAATTATGTATGAACAGATTTCACATTCATTGCTAAATGATATTTTGGTTGAATTGAGGCAAAAATCAAAGCCTCAGAATCTGCAACTTTTTTATACGCGCCTAGGTGCGAATTTCTATGCGATTTACTCTCTATTTCATACGCTTTACGGGAATCGCCCGGATTTCAAAGAGCATATGCGAAATCTGGTGGAAACGCTTATGCGCCAATACGTCAATCGGCCAAGCCATTTAAGGAAAACGGATCTGGAACGGGAAAAGGATCATAACTGGTTTCTAAGCCAGAAATGGGTGGGTATGGCACTGTATTGCGATGGATACGCCGACAATCTGAAGGGTATGCTCTCAAGATTAAATTACCTGCAGGAGCTGGGCGTTAATTTGGTGCATATCATGCCTATTTGTGATTGCCCTCAAGGCAAGAGCGATGGTGGCTATGCCGTAAGAGATTATCGCAAGATCGATAGTCGATTCGGCACCTTTAAGGATTTTGATAAATTGGTCGCCAGCATGAAAAAGCGCGATATGTTGCTAGTGCTGGATGTGGTGGTGAATCATACTTCCGATCAGCATGAATGGGCCGAAAAAGCGCGCGAAGGTGATAAGACCTATCAGGATTACTACTTTATCTTTGACGATCGGTCGATTCCGGATATCTATGAAGAGTCAATGCCGGAAGTGTTCCCGGAAACCGCACCAGGTAACTTCACTTGGGATGAAAAGATGGATAAATGGGCAATGACTGTATTTAACCACTATCAGTGGGATTTAAATTATCAGAATCCGGCAGTGCTGATAGAAATGCTCGACATTATTTTGTTTTGGGCCAATCATGGTGCCGATATTCTCCGGCTGGATGCAGTAGCATTTCTATGGAAAAAAATAGGCAGCTCCTGCCAGAATGAGCGTGAAGCGCATCTGATCCTTCAACTCATGAAAGATTGTTGTCAAGTTACTGCCCCAGGCGTGTTGTTTATTGCGGAAGCCATAGTCTCACCTACCGAGATTATTAAGTATTTCGGTGAGGATGCTATCAATGCGAAAGAGTGCGAGATTGCCTACAATGCAACTTATATGGCGTTGTTGTGGGACGCCGTTGCGACAAAAAAAGCCATACTGCTCAATATCGGTATACAGAATATTCCTCAGAAATTGGAACGAGCCACTTGGCTCAATTACGCACGTAGCCATGATGATATTGGTTTGGGATTCAGCGATGCGGATATTGTCTCTGCCGGATACGAGCCGTTATCGCATAGACGTTTCTTAATTGATTATTTTACTGGGAATTTTGAAGGATCACTGGCAGCCGGACTCGCTTTTGGGAGAAATTTGGAGACGGGCGATGCGCGTATTTCAGGATCGCTGGCTTCGCTCGCGGGACTTAAGCACGCGCTGGCGAATAATGACGCTAATGCCACGAATACGGCTATTAAAATTATTCTCCTGTTACATGGAATGATTCTTTCTTTTGGCGGAATTCCGATGCTTTATTATGGAGATGCTATCGGAACGCTCAATGATGATTCCTATCTTGATGATGAATCAAAGAGTACAGATAACCGTTGGGCGCATCGTCCCAAAATGGACTGGAACAGGGCAATGCTAAGGACCCAACCGGGAACGGTCGAATACAGCATTTTTTGCGCGGTGAAGAAAATGATTGCTGTGCGCAAGGAGATACCAGCTTTTGCAGATAGAAACAATCGAGAATTATTGAATGTGGACAATCCCCATCTTTTTGTATTTTCGCGATTTGATCAAATTAATAATAGTCCGCGAGTCCTGGTGGTTGGAAATTTTGATGATGAACCGCAACCCCTGAAGCTTCCTCCACTTCAACACATGGGTTTCTTTCAGTACGAGTTAATCAGAGATTTATTGAGCGGAGAAACCTTGCATGTAGCAGATGAGAGCTTAATCTGCCCTGCACGGTCTTTTTATTGGCTGCAGGTCTAACCAGAAATATGTGGTCGGATTCTTATACCCTGACGAGTCGCGGAAAATGATATTCCGTTAGTCTATTAATTCCCTGTTGTTCTATTTATTGGAGCTCGAGTGTCAGTCGACCAATAATTTGACTTCAAGTAAAAATTTGCCAGAGATAAGTATTTACAATTTCAGCAAGGTATACTTGTAAAAGCTCTAGCGAACGGGTTATTGAACGAACATTGATTCCCAGTCCTTGTCACCTTTTTTGTCATTCGAAGCAAACACATAGCGAGATGTTTACCGGAATCATACAAGCGGTGGGTGAAATAATTCAAACCCGACCTATTATTGATCATGGCAATAATGGTTTATCCCTGTGTATCTCTACCGGAGAGCTTGATCTGAGTGATGTTAAGATCGGTGATAGCATTGCTGTGAACGGTGTTTGTCTCACGGTTACTTCATTGATCATTGGTAAATTTACCGTGGATGTTTCGCAAGAAACGTTAAGCTGCACTGAAGGGCTTAATCAGACCGGCATGCGCGTCAATTTGGAGAAGGCTTTACGCTTGTCAGACCGATTGGGTGGCCACCTGGTTAGCGGTCATGTGGATGCGATTGGTCTCGTAGTTAAATTTGAACCCGTAGGAGAGAGTTATGAATTGATTATTCGGGCGCCGGATTCAATACTGCGATATCTGACACATAAAGGTTCGATTACAGTAAATGGTGTTAGCCTGACGGTTAATCAGGTTGAAGGAAATGAATTTTCTATCAATCTTATTCCGCATACTTTAGCGATGACCACTTTAAGAGAGCTTGCGCCGGAAATGCGTGTCAACCTGGAAACTGATATGTTGGCACGCTATGTAGCAAAGTTGTTAAGCATTTAACGTACTTCGGAAAGAGCGAATATGAGCATCAGTGCGATTCAGGAGATCATTGCCGATCTAAAGTCGGGTAAAATGGTTATCCTGATTGATGAGGAAGACCGAGAGAATGAAGGTGATCTGGTTCTCGCAGCGGATTTTGTTACACCGGAAGCCATCAATTTTATGGCTACCTATGGTCGCGGATTGATATGTTTGACCTTAACCGAGGAGAAATGCCATCAACTGGATCTCCCTTTGATGGTATCTTCTAATCGTGCGGCGCTGGGTACGAATTTTACACTTTCTATCGAAGCGGCTAGTGGCGTCACAACGGGCATTTCGGCGGCGGATCGTGCACGCACTATCCAAGTCGCTGTTAGGAAAGATGCAAAGCCAGAGGATATTGTGCAACCAGGGCATATTTTTCCGTTGATGGCCCAGAAGGGTGGGGTGCTGATGCGTGCCGGACACACCGAGGCGGGTTGTGATTTAGCCAGGATGGCGGATTTAAGCGCGGCTTCGGTAATCTGCGAAATTCTGAAAGAAGATGGCGATATGGCGCGATTACCCGATCTCTTGGCATTTGCGCATAAGCATCAGCTTAAAATTGGCGCGATCGCGGATTTAATTCAATACCGTAATCAGACAGAAAGCCTGGTTACTCGAGTAGCTGAGCGAGTCATCCAAACTTTGCATGGCGAATTTCAGCTAGCAGCCTACCGTGATGAGATAACGCATATGACCCATTTGGCATTGGTCAAAGGCCAAATAAATCCCGCAACCGAAACATTGGTGCGCGTGCATGAGCCATTATCGGTCATTGATTTGTTGGATATTCATGACAGCACGCATTCCTGGAGCATCCATGCGGCGATGAAATTGATTGCTGAAGAAGGGCATGGTGTTATCGTACTATTGCATCGCAAAGAAAGCTCGACCAGACTGATCGAACGTATTCAATCACAGGAACCTTATTTTTCCAACCCGATTAAGACAGATTTGCGCGATCATGGCATTGGAGCTCAAATTCTCAAAGATCTCAACGTAGGAAAAATGCGCTTAATGGCAGCTCGAAGAAAAATGCCCAGCGTGACAGGGTTTGGATTGGAAGTGACGAGTTACGTTGAGACGCACAAACAATAAACTTTAAATTTTTATTAATTAATAGTAATCCTTATACTAAATAAACAGGAGCTTGTGATGCCGTATTATGACGATATTCTTGAATTTGAACCGAATCTGGATGGATCGGATTTACGTGTTGGTATTGTCATGAGCCGCTTTAATATTGATATTGGTGAAGGACTCCTAAGTGCTTGTACCGCAGAGCTCAAAAAAAATGGCATGCAGGATTCAAATATTCTCATCGTAACCGTGCCAGGTGCATTGGAAATTCCGCTCACGATCAAAAGAATGGCCATGTCCGATCAGTTTGATGCGTTGATTGCACTGGGCGCCGTGATACGCGGCGATACGTATCATTTCGAAATAGTTGCCAATGAATCCGCACGTGGTTTGCTCATGGTGCAGCTTGAAGCTGAGATCCCTATCGCCAATGGCATATTGACGACCGATAATGAAGATCAGGCAATTTCCCGGATGAGCGCTAAAGGTATGGAAGCCGCCCAGGTTGCACTGGAAGTGGCCAATTTACATATCAAAATTGATGAAGTCGATATATGAGTGGCATACTTCCTGATACACCTCTCCCCGCAGCAAAAAATACGGAGAAATATAAAAGCCGTCGGCGGATTGCGCGTGAATTTGTATTGCAGGGCATATATCAATGGCGGACTGCGGGAGGTACAACGAATTTTATCGAACAGCAGTTGCGTGAATCCGAGGAATTCAGACATGTCGACGAAAAGCATTTTACCCATGTGCTGCAAGGTGCGCTGCAACAGGTTGACGAGTTGGAAAAGATTATCCAGCCTTGTTTGGATCGCCCCCTCGATGAACTGAGTCCGGTAGAGTTTGCAATTTTATTATTGAGTACTTTCGAACTCCTCCACCATCCGGAAATTCCTTATCGTGCCATTCTCAATGAAGCGATCGAATTAGCCAGAACCTTTGGGGGGAGTGACGGACACAAATACGTCAACGGTGTGTTGGATAAATTGGCTGCTCAATTGCGCAGCATTGAAATTCAAATGCAAAAGGCGACTAAGAATCGCGTGTGATTTTCCAGCATGTGCTCAGAATTCGATATTATCCACCGTTATTTCAAGCGGTCTGTGTCAGGCGCAGTGCTGGGAATTGGTGACGATGCGGCGCTCATTGCACCAACGACAGGAATCGAGCTTGCCATTTCAACGGATACGCTGGTGTGTGGCAAACATTTCTTTCCTGACGCAGATCCTTACAAGCTCGGATATAAATCCCTCGCAGTTAATTTGTCCGATATGGCGGCAATGGGCGCGAAGCCACGCTGGGTATTGCTGACCCTGACATTGCCTGAAGACCTGGTGAAGCAGAATATCGCTTGGTTATCCGGATTCAGTGATGGTTTCTTTGCCTTGGCTGATTGGTATCAAATCGAATTGATCGGCGGAAATACTACTGCCGGAGCACTGAATATCGGGATACAAATTATTGGTGAGGTTGCAGCAGGTAAAGCGCTACGACGAAGCGACGCCAAGTTGGATGATGATATTTGGGTTTCCGGTAAAATAGGCGATGCGGCTTTGGCCCTGCAGCATGAATTGGGGCAATTAGCTTTGCATCCCACTGAAATTGAACAATGTCTGCCAGCGCTACTGACACCGATCGCCAGGGTGGAGCTGGGCCAACGCTTGATCGGTCTGGCGCATAGTGCTATCGATCTCTCTGATGGATTAATGGCCGATTTAGGGCATATTTTGACGGCTTCAGGGAAAGCAGCTTGGATATATATGACTGATATACCTTGCTCTTCAGTATTGGAAAAATATCGTCAGCAATCTGTAGTAATGAATTGTCTGCTGGCTGGCGGGGATGATTACGAGTTATGCTTTACGGCACCCAAAATAAATCGCCGGAAAATTGATATGCTTTCCGCCGAGTTGGCTATACCGCTTACCCGCATCGGCGAGATTTATTCAGGGGAAGGTTTAAGTGTGAGAGATGCGCAGGGAAACGCAATGACTTTGGAAATCCGAGGCTATGACCATTTCAGATCCTGATATTCACAACTCATCCAATACTTCACCTGCATCATTCCGACCGAATGTGGATTTCCTTTACCGTCACCCCGCTTATATGATTGCATTCTCCGGCGGGGCGGGATTAAGCCCTGTTGCTCCGGGAACAGTGGGAACATTGGTTGCTTTCCCGTTATTTTCTCTATTTAATCATTATCTCAGTCCTGTTTATTTTTTGTTGCTGATTGATGTTTTTTTTATCTTAGGTATCTGGGCCTGCGGTATTACCGGTAAAGCACTGGGAGATCCCGATCACGGCGGCATGGTATGGGATGAAACGGTGGCATTTCTTTTGGTGCTGTACTTCACTCCGGATCACTGGGCGTGGCAATTAGCCGCATTTGCTTTGTTTCGTCTGTTCGATATCGCCAAACCTCAGCCCATCCGCTATTACGATAATCATCTTAAAGGCGGATTTGGCGTTATGTTCGATGATTTACTGGCTGCATTCTTTACCCTCTTGTGTCTGGCCGGGTGGAAGGCGTGGGTGTTATCCGAAGGCTATTTCTAGCTCCAATATTTTCCGTATTATTCATTCAGGCTTCGAATTCGCTATGTAACTAATAAATAACACACTATTGTAATCACTATAACGCCGATAAAATTCAATACTATTCCCTCTCTCACCATATAGGCTATAGGAATATGACCACTGCCAAAGACAATGGCGTTTGGTGCGGTGGCAACGGGTAGCATAAAGGCGCAGCTCGCGCTCATCGCAGCGGGCACCATCAACAGACTTGGCTCAATGCCTGCCGCTAATGCCGCGGGCGCCAGGATCGGCATCAATAATATAGTGGTCGCGGTATTACTTGTGGTTTCAGTAAGAAAAGTCACACTCAGTGCGATGACAGCAATGATGACCAGTGGATGTAAGCTGGCAAGAATCGCGAGTTGATCGCCGATTGCGCGGGATAGTCCGGATTCGACAAAGGCTTGGGCGATAGAAATACCTGCGGCAAACAAAATCAGAATGCCCCAAGGAACTTTCTCTGCAGTTTGCCAATCGAGCAGCTTGCCACCGCGACCGTTGGGTACCAGAAATAAAATTACTACAGCAACTAAAGCGACAATCGCATCATTCGCCCCTTTGAGATCAAACCAGGTGCTCCAGCCGCCGAATGGTTCAAGGCGCGTAATCCATGCCAAAGCGGTCAAGCCAAAAATGATTAGCACGCGGCGTTCTTCGGAACGCCAATTACCTGTCGGAGGAATTACCAATGCACCGCGATAATCCAGTGTGCGCGTGAGCCATAGTCCGGCAATCGGGATAAAGATCACTACGACAGGTAATCCCCAACTCATCCAGTGTGAAAAACTCACTGCCGTTCCGGTGAAATTCTCATACTGCTGCATGAAAACCAAGTTTGGCGGTGTGCCAATCGGTGTTCCCAGACCACCGATATTACTGCCGTAAGCAATCGCCAATAGCAGAGGCATGGCTAATTTCTTGTCGGGACTCTGCGTAATGACCGCCAGTGCAATCGGCAGCATCATTAACGTTGTTGCAGTATTTGAGATCCACATGCTTAATGCGGCAGAAGCCACCATAAATCCCAGCACAATGCGGCGGCTGCTGACACCGCCGACTAGACTGACCATTCCAAGCGCAATGCGTCGATGTGCACCAGAACGTTCCATTGCCGCTGACAAGATAAAACCACCGAGCATCAATAGAATCAGCTCGTTACCATACGCCATGGCTATTTTTTCCTGCGGCAATACACCGAGGAGTGGGAAAACCGCTAACGGAACAATCGATGTTGCGGGAATCGGAATCGGTTCAAAAATCCACCAAACTACGCACAAAATGGCCACAGCTCCCGTCCAGCAGGCATGTTCCTCCCAACCAAACCGAGACATCGCAAAGAACATAGTGATTGCAAGCAACGGGCCGACAATCAAAGCCCACTCGCGATTGGGAGTAATGGTCATAAAATTTGAATTTTAGTGATGAGATATCTGCGAGAGACGCTGTGGCATCAAAGGACTTGCATCATGCCGGAGTGACGGAGGCGCGTCAATCATGCTGTATGAGATTGAAGCAGTGGTGTGACGGTGCTACGTTCTTTTATGTGTGTTGCGGGACGCTCAGTTATATCGTGGAATAAACAGGAATATTAATATAATGCCAATTGCATATGGGTAGGGAAAGTTATGATAGTTTCTATTATTATGGTTACGGAAATGTCGTTATCGGAATAAAAAAGCCATCGGTAAATCGATGGCTTTTTTCGACTGGATTCATTCCAAATCCGATTGCGGTACGGTTAGGCTATCTGATTGCTGATGTATCTTGATTGAGATTAAGTTGAGCCTTGTTGACTGCTGGACTACCTTGACCCATCGCTATTCTTTTGTGCAGGTCTGCATTATTCAGACTTTCTGCCAACACTGCCTCGTATTCGCGAATATTCGCGGCTGTGTGGGATTTGAAATCCTGACCTCGTCTGCCATAGTAATAAGAATGTGCTTCGTATTCTTCGAGTGCTGCTTTATTTTTTTGCAATTTTGCTTCGGTTTCCTTAGCAACATTTTCATAATATTGTGCCAATGTAGCATGATCGTTGTCATCAATACCTTCTACTGCGAATGCTGATGAAATAGTTAAGCTGAATGCCAAAACAGAGATTAATGCAAAGAATTTTTGTGTTTTCATGATCAGTTCCTCCAGTAATAAAATTGATGACTGTCATAATAATGCACTTGATGGAATGAATATATTGGGGAAACTCTGTTTTTTATCTAATGGTTTCCATTGGAAGAATTAGCTTTTTTACGTGTTTTTTCCGGCTTAATCGGGAAATTCCATCCGTGCCGGAAGATTTGGGTATCGAACCAACTGTACGATTGTGGCCCTGTGTATGTCCTCGTGATTTTTTGCCAAACTACTGCTTGGGCTTGCAAACAGCGATATGCTGAATTAGTCCAGTCGAAGTGAAGTAAATGCGTTCCAGCCCATGCCGTGTCACCGGTTCGCCGGTAGAGGCATCCGTGCCGGTCATTACAAATGTGAATTCAACTCCATTTTGCTCGTTGTTGCGATAGTCAGGGATTTCCCAGTATGCATCGGGAAAGCGTGCAAAAAAGCTGGTCATCATGGCATGAATCGCGTCGCTACCCTGGTATGTACCGAAATAATCGGAGTGGTAGGTGGCATCATCAGCAAATAAGCATTTTATGCTCGCAAGATCGTGATCGTTGGATAACGTCACATATTTTTTAGCCCGCTCAATGAATGGGTCGGTGATCATAGCATTTTCCTGTCGGAAGCCTTTGAAATTGTGTGTTGCCAATCACGCTGCTTTCGATTCTGCGCGAGTGAAAACCCACTCATCGTGATTGCTGTTTTTTGCGTCAAATTGATAACCTGCAACATCAAATTTTTTAATGGCTTCGGGATTTGTAAGTTTGTTTCGGATGATATAGCGACTCATCATGCCTCTGGCTTTCTTGGCATAAAAGCTGATGATTTTATAAATTCCATTTTTTTCGTCTTTAAAAACAGGTGTAATGATACGCGCTTCCAGGTTTTTCGTATGTATAGATTGGAAATACTCGTTGGATGCCAGGTTGATCAGAATACTATCCTTCTGTTTCTTTAAATCCAGATTCAGTGCTTGAGTGATTTTATCTCCCCAGAACTCGTACAAGTTTTTGCCGCGCGAATTTTTAAATTGCGTACCCATTTCCAGCCGATAAGGTTGCATCAAGTCCAGCGGGTGCAATACACCATATAACCCGGATAAAATGCGCAAATGATCCTGAGCAAAAGCCAATTCCGCAGTAGTCATAGTTTCAGCGTCCATGCCGGTATAAACATCCCCTTTGAATGCAAGAATCGCTTGTTTTGAATTTCCCAGCGTAAACGGTCGATTCCAGGCGTAATAGCGGTTTGAATTCAAAATGCCCAGTTTGGGACTGATCGACATCAACTGACTGATTTGCTGTGGTTCCAGTTTTTTGAGTGCGCTGATCAATTTGGCCGAGTCATCGAGAAAAACAGGTTGCGTATATTCCTGAGTGATGGGCGGGGTTTCAAAATCCAGCGTTTTGGCCGGTGAGATAACAATAATCATGTATTTTCATCCCGAAGTAATAAACATGGTTCTAGACGAGTAGAGATTAATGATATCTGGTAATTTGTCATAATTCACCAATTAGCGCATCAGGTTGTTCTTTTAGCCGGCATCATTTCTGATGCGGAGTGTATTCTCAAACCTGACCTGATTAAATAAAGTTTGATCTGACACTCATTGTGTTAAATCGGGTAACTGTCATATGCAGCTGCGATACTACGTTTTGGTAGTGGTGGAAAGAGATCTTTCGGTTGTGGGGGTTGATTTTGAACTACGCGGTAATTGATTTCTTGTGCCTGAGGAGGCTATGTCGTTGCGGGAATGTCCTGCAGCGGCAATCTCTGCCCGTATTCTTATAGTAGCTGCTGCGGTTGCTTCTTTATCTGCTTGAGAACGGGCAAACAGCGCTTCTTTTGCCATTATCTCAACAGCTTCTCTGGCTGCGGCGGCTTCCAGTGCGACTGATTCCAGGGTGATACGTTCTTGCATGGCGGCTAGAGCTGCGGATTCTTTTCTCGCTTTCTCCAATGCAATTCTGGTAGCATTCTTTTCGGCTTCAAGTTGTCCTCTGGCTTTATTGGCAGCCATAATTTTGGCTTGCGCTCTGGTGATTGCCAATCCTGTGATTTTTTGTTCGATCTCAAGACGTTCGGCTGCTGCCTGCTTTGCATCTGCTATCGCCTTGGCACGAATTGCTGCATCTTCATGCAGGCGTTGCTCCAAGTCAGCTTTGCTATTGGTCTCTTGAGCAATAAAAATGTCCATTTGTGTCTTTGTTTCTATGGCTACTTTTAATTTTATTTCAGCTTCGGTTTTTCTTTTCGCAGCATCCCGTGCGGGCTTTTCAGCTTCGGCGCGTGCTTTGGCCTCTTTGACGGCTTCTTCATCTGCCTTGGCGCGTTTTTGATATTCTTTTGTTGCAGCAACTTCGGCCTTTTGCTTCTCTTTTGCAATTGCTGTAGCTTCTTTTTCTGCATTTAAAGCCATTTCCGCAGCAATCAATGCCTCTGATTCAATTTGCATCCGTTGCTTGGCTTCTTCAAGCAACGTGGATTCTAGAGTCAGCCGGGTTTGGATAGCTGTAGTCGCAGCATTTTCTTGTGCGATAATGGATTCTGCTATTTCTGTCGCAATTTTCTCTGCATCAATTTTCTCGCGCGCGGCGACGGTTGCTCGAATATCTGATTCAGTTCTTTTTCGAGCCTGTTCTGCAGCGACAGCTTCAACCTCAGCTCTTTCCAGTGCTGCATTTGTGGCAATCGTTTCAGCTTTCAGCCTTTCTTCTTCCATTTCTCTTGCCTGCTTCTCTCTTTCCAAGCGTCGGGAAGCTTGTGCCAAGGCTTGTGCTTCAATTCGTGAGCGCATTTGCAGCTCTTCGAGCGCTTGCTTTTCAGTTTCTTCCTGTGCTCTTGCCAACGCAATGATTTTTTGCTTTTCCTGGATTCTGGTTCTTGCCAGCGCAGTAGCTGCGGTTTCTGCTTCGATCGCAGTCAGCGCGGCAAGATGGGCGTCATTTGCTACTTGAGCCCGATATTTCGCCACTTCCGTGGCTTCTTTTTCTTTTTGTGCAGCTGCATGTGCCTTATCCAGCATCGCTGCTTCTTGTTCAACACGTTCCTGCATTTTCTGAACAATCGAGGCTTCTGCTCTGACTTTAGCTTCCAATAAGGCATTCAAGGCCTTTTCAGCCTTCACTTTCTCATCCGCAAGGAGCTTGGTTTTTATTTCAAGTTCCCGGCGAGCATTGGCTTCTCTAAATGCCAGGGCTTCAGTTTTTGCTCTAGCGCGGGCTTGATCAGTAGCCATAGCTTCAGCCTGGATGCGGGTTTCAGCGGCAATTCGGGCATTGGCCTCTGCCCGGGCTCTTGCTTCAGCGGCCACTTTGGCAATATTCTCTGCTTCAATTCGTCTGTGCGCTTCTTTAATCGCTTGATCTTCAACACTTAGTCGATCGCGGAATGCGGTGTCAAGTAATAGTTTGATCTCCTCTGCCGATGCAAACTGCTGATTCTCACTCGACACATTGCAATACTCTGAATCCTCGACGGATAAAACCACCGTATCATCTAGATGTGATTCCGTCGATGAAGAGAATTTACGCAGTGAATTGAATAAGCGTGACTTGAATGTCATAATTTTTTAACCAAACCAGCAGTTATTTGAACTATCGATGTTTATAAGCAATTTCCAGAAAACAGATAACTACTGTAGCAGTTTTTAGACCATAGATTTGCCTTGAAAAAGAAGGCAAATATTGCCTGTTTATCCGAGAAAAATTTAAATGAATTGATATCAAAATTTGTTTCGGCAATATCTCATTACTTCTATGGCATATTGATATCGTCGATATTAAGAATACCCATCATCAACTTCAAACCATCGTGCACCAAATATTCCAGAATGGGGGTATAAAAAGGCATGCTGAGCCCTAAAACAAGGAAACCAATAGCTAGAGTTAATGGAAAACCGACTGCGAAAATATTGAGTTGCGGTGCGACCCGGGTCAGGATGCCGAGAGCCAGGTTGGTAATCAGTAATGCTGTCAGGACAGGAAGTGACAACTGCAACCCGGATTTGAAAATTTCTCCTCCCCAGTTTGCGAGTGTGGTAAATGTAACATCAGTTAATGCCGCTGAGCCTATCGGTAAGGTGCTGAAGCTTTGTGAAATTAGGGCAATCATCAGCAAATGACCATCCATGGCAAGAAATGCCAAGCTGGCGATGACTCCCAGAAAGCGTCCAATGATGTCAATCTGCCCGGAATTCTGAGGATCAAAGAATACTGCGAACCCTAGTCCCATTTGCAGGCCAATTAACTCGCCTGCCATTTCAACAGCAACAAAAACAACCCGCATGACAAATCCGATGGCTACGCCAATCAATACTTGCTGCAATAGGATCACCAAACCGATCCCGGAAGCGGGGTCAATTTGCGGCAAGGATTTCTCGACGAGGGGCAGAACCAGAATGGTAATCATGATTGCCAGCCCCAACTTCACTCTGACCGGAGTGCTGGGGTTTCCTAAAATAGGAGCGCTTGCGATCAGCGCCAGAATTCTGCTTAGCGGCCAAAGAAATGCTGCAAGTAATGTATTGAATTCAGCAGTGGTTATGTTGATCATGCGATTAGCCCACTACTCTTTTGGCCAAAGAAAATTAAATTGATCATCAAGTCCTAACCAATTGCCAACCAGGGAATACTTGTGAACAATCGTTGCATATAATCTGTCATGACAGCGATCATCCAGGGTCCGGCTAATACCATAACCAAGAACATGACTAATAGTTTTGGTATGAATGATAAGGTCATTTCATTAATCTGAGTTGCCGCTTGAAAAATGCTGACGAGCAAACCCGTCGCTAAAGCCGCAAGCAGTAATGGCGCAGAGACCATGAATGTAATTTCAAGCGCCTGCCGACCGATGGTCATTGCTCCTTCTGGAGTCATGATAAGGTTCCTTTTAGGTATAAAAGCTTTGGGTTAATGATCCAATAATTAAATGCCAGCCATCGACCAAAACAAAAAGCATTAATTTAAAGGGTAGTGAAATAATCATTGGAGACAGCATCATCATACCCATCGCCATTAATACGCTGGAAACAACCAAGTCGATAATCAAAAACGGGATGAAGATAACAAAACCAATCTGGAACGCCGTTTTCAATTCGCTGGTGATATATGCCGGCACAAGTATTTTCAGCGGCACTTCATCGCGGCTTTCAAGCTCTTCACTTTCGGAGATTTGAACAAAAAGCGCCAAATCCGTTTCCCGGGTTTGATGCAGCATAAATGATTTCAACGGCACGCTCGCTTTTTCAGCCGCTTCCATGATGCTTATCTTATCTTCGGAAAAAGGCAGGTAAGCTTCCGAATAAACACGGTCGATAACCGGCGACATAATGAAAAAAGTTAGAAACAATGCTAATCCAAGCAACACTTGGTTAGGTGGGGAAGATTGCGTACCCAGTGCCATTCTGAGCAACGACAATACAATGATAATGCGGGTAAAGCTTGACATCATTAACACCAGGGCAGGCAAGAATGTCAGTGATGTTAGCAACAATAACGTTTGTAAGCTCAACGTATAGGTTGCACTTCCATCGGCATTAGCTGTGCTGGTAAATGCTGGAAAACCGGATTGCTGCGCAAATGCAGGTAGGGCGATAAAGCCGACAAGGAAAAATACTATCCGCAACAATCGGGACATTCTTGTCCTGCTCGGATACCGTAAGCGATCTGACGACAATCCATGGATAATTCTAGTGAGGTTTGAAGGTAAATGAATAATCGGTGCAGGAAGCTTGTTATGCATTTTCTTTTTTTATACTCTGGTTAAGTTGCTCGGCAAAAACCACGGCGGATGATCCCTGCAATATTGGATCGGATGTTTCAGCTGCGGGCTTGATCATTGCGTGTAATTTACTCACGCGACCGGGTGCCACGCCAAGAACCAGCCAAGTGCTATCAATTTCAACTACCACCACTCGCTCTCGTTGCCCCACTCCGGTAGCTGCAATAACTTTAACAATGCTTGCAGAAGTGGCCGGTATCAATGAGAATCGCCTAAGCAGCCAAGTAATGCCTCCTATAAGCGCCAATACCAACAGTAATCCTCCCATCATTTGTAACGTGCTCTCGGTTGAGATCACGGCGGGAGGAGGGAGGTAACCTGGTTTTCCAGTTTCGGCAGCTGCCTGAAACGGAACGGTCATAATAAAAAGCAATAAATAACGGCTTAACATTGTATGAGCCCTAGCGATTAAGTTTGCGAATCCGTTCACTCGGCGTAATGATATCGGTCAAGCGGATGCCGAATTTATCATTCACCACTACAACCTCGCCTTGTGCAATCAAGCAACCATTAACCAGCACATCCATAGGTTCCCCCGCCATACCGTCCAGCTCTACTACAGAGCCTTGCGCAAGTTGCAGCAGATTCTTGATGGCAATCTTGGTGCGACCGAGTTCCACCGTCATTTGTACTGGAATGTCCAGAATCAAATCTATGTCATGGCGGGTTCCATGTGATTCACCATCCTTTGAGAATTCCTGAAATACTGATGGACTGGAGTTTTGTGAGCCAAATACAGATGTATTTGGTTCTTTGCCACTCGATGCCAGAGAATTTGTGCTGCTTTGTTCTGCAGTTGCCTGTTCAGCCATGGCTGCGGCCCAATCATCGGTAGTATTTCCATCGCTGCCACTGGCATCAATTTGTGTGGCTGTCGCTTGTTCAGCCATGGCAGCCGCCCAATCGTCGGTTTCTGTTTGTTCATTTTCTGTTGATTCTGACATCTTGCTCCCCAATAAATTATTCGAATTCTGATCTGGAAATCATTGAATTAACCCTAAGTGCATAGTGCCCGTTCATAGTGCCGTAGCGACAATCCATTACGGGCACTCCATCAACGCATACTGAAATGGATTTTGGGATTTCCAGCGGAATAATATCCCCGGATTGCATGCTCAGAATTTGTTCAAATGTAACTTTTGCACCCCCGAGGTTGGCAACCAATTCCACTTCAGCGCCTTGAACTTGTTGCGACAATAACTTAATCCAGCGTTTGTCGACTTCCAAATGATCCCCTTGCAATGCGCTATACAAAGTATCTCGAATCGGTTCGACCATGGAGTAGGGAATACAGACATGCAACCCTCCGCCTTTATTTCCCATATCGATATCAAATGTCACGCAAACCACCACTTCGTTCGGTGTGGCGATCGTAGCAAACTGAGGATTCATCTCAGACCTGAGGTATTCGAACTGAATCGGGTAAACGGATTTCCACGATTTCTCATACTCATCAAAAACCACACCTAATAAACGCTGAATAATTCGCTGCTCTGTCTGAGTAAAATCTCTTCCCTCAACGCGCGTGTGATATCTGCCGTCACCACCAAACAGGTTATCCACAATCAGAAAAATCAGTTCGGGATCAAAAACAAACAACGCTGTACCCCGTAATGGTTTCATATGAACCATATTGAGATTAGTGGGGACAACCAAGTTACGGACAAATTCGCTGAACTTGATTACCTTAACCGGACCAACTGCGATATCCACAGTGCGGCGCATAAAATTGAATAAGCCGATACGTAGTAATCTTGCAAACCGTTCATTGATAATCTCATAAGTGGGCATCCGCCCCCGGACAATGCGTTCTTGTGTCGCAAGGTTATAATTACGGATACCCCCTTTCTCTACCTCTTCTTTTACCTCATCGGTTTCACCAGTGGTACTTTTGAGAAGTGCGTCAACTTCATCCTGTGAGAGAAAATCTTCGGCCATGTTCGACTTACTGAATCACGAACGAGGTGAATAATACTTCTCGCACATCTTCTTGCAGATCTTCGGAGTCAATGGATTGTCTGATTTCATCAGAAACCTGTTGGCTTAATTGTTGCTTGCCGGCAATGCTCGAAATATCAGCCGCTTTTTTACTGGAAAGCAACATAAGAATGCGATTGCGAATGAGTGGCATTTGTTTGGCTATTTCTTGCACGACTTCGGATTCTCTGGTTTTGACAGTTAATCCCACCTGCAAGTATTGATTGTTTTCTTCCGGCTGAAGATTGACAGTAAAAATATCGAGATCTATGAAGGTGGTTGGTTTTGCTTTTGGCTTTGCTTTCTCAGTTTCGCCTTCGCCGTCCCCAGACATTTGCATGAAGTACCAGGTACCGCCTGCACCGGCGCAGATTGCGATGATTGCAATTAAAATAATAATTACCAGACCCTTTTTGCTCTTTTTGCCTTCAGCAGGGGGTGTTTCATTAGATTTTGACATTTAGTTCAACTCCGCTATTTGACGAAATTTATTATCTTCGACGTAACAATAAATCGATATGCCAAATAACAGTGAAATAGTGTCGCTATTTTCAGATACCCAAACTCATTGGAGAGTCTTCAGGTATTTAAAGGTTTCGGTTTCTAAAAGGAAGCAGATAGTCACAGGGATATGAAAACAAAGATTTTTACCACACAATTCAATTCGATTTTGTCTGTGTGTTAGATAAAGCAGGATTGTCGGATAAGTTCTTTGTCTTGACTGTTTTCCGGCAATCCCATGCTCAATACATGAGGGGTAAATATTTGGAAATCGAATGGCGCGGGTCTAGTGAAATATTACGCATAAGTATTGACCATGCCAAGATGCCTCCCCGGCATAGTAACTGTTTCAATATGTTTGCCGGTTTCTGCTTCCTGGCCAGGTATGTTAGTTGCATTTTTTTCGGATTGATAGCTCTGTTGTTGTTTGTTTTCTTGTTGGAATGAATCAGCGCCGACCATGACATTACCTAGTTGGATGCCGTTATCAGCCATCATCTCTCTTAGTCTTGGCAAGGCTTCCTGGATAGCTTCGCGTACCGCTAAGTGCGGGGATACAAATTGGGCGGTTGCCTGATCCTGCGTGATGGTCAACATCACTTCAACAGGACCCAAATGCGCTGGATTCAGATGAATCTCAGCCACTTGATTTTGCTGAGAAGTCAACCAAACTACTTTCTGAGCGAATTCACTTCCCCATTTTGGCTGATTTATTGGAAGATCAACATGAATATCCTGCGGTGCAGTGTTTACCGCACCAGTACTGCTTAGGCCAAGTGATTGTGATGAAAGAGATTGTGAGGTAAATGATTCGTTTTGTGTGGAAAATATCGATTCTTGCGCAGCACTCTGAGTGATTAAGCTCATTTCTGAAGAGAATGGCAATAAATTGCCGTCAACGGCAGAATTTTCCGCACTCAATGATTGCCAGATATTATTGGGCAGCGAAAAATAATCATTCGCCATTAAATTATGTTGTGCCAGTTTTTGCTGAAACATTGGATTCGCAGTTGGAACCATAACACTCAGAGTCTGTTTACCCTCCTGGGGAATCAATGAATTCGAAAACATCGTATCTGATACTTGTGGCATATTCGGCAGTACAGTCTTTGTAGGGTGATCGAATATTGAATCCACTGGAAGTTGTGAGTGATTAAGGTTGGCTGGATGTGTCGAATTATTCAGCAGAGTATGAATAAAGCTAACCGTATCACCCGCAGTTACCGGTTCAGGCACGGTTAAGATGGTATTGTTATCGTTATTATTATTATTTTCTTCCAGGGATACTGGATTATCGGAGCGTTCACTGGTAGTGGGCGTATCGTTTTTCTCATGCTTGTTTTCTGCTTCGGAGACTTCACGCTGCAAGACTTTTCCAAACTCTTCACCGTCGGATTCATTCTTTCCTGATGGATTCGAATTGCTCGTTATTGCAATATTATTTTCAGCTGAAGCGTTAATTTGCGGTGCAACAGATAGGTTTAACATAAGTTTCTGGTCTCATACGATTAATAATGCTACCAATCAAAAAGCAATATTCATACCAGTGTAATAAGCACTGGATGCGGTTAACCATTTTTGGGTGGAGATGAATTGCGATAAAAGGAGTTTGAGGTAAATTCATCCTGTATTTTCTGTTCGTTCTTTGCTTGTATTAAATCTTCCGCACTTCTTTTTCGTTGCGATAACGTATCGTAGGATTTTAATTTTTGTTGGCTGGATAGAAACTCATCACCTCCGGCAATCTTTTTGTTTTGGGCAAATAGTACGGCCTGACGCTGTTCTGTTATTGCCGCATCAAGCTTGTTCATGAAGGCCATAAAATTGAGCCACTCGATATGATCGAGTCCGGTTCTTGTTGAATCCTGCATATAAGATTGATAACTATGACGATACTGCAACAGCAGATTTAATTTTTTTTCTGCCTCTTGCTGTTGGGTATTTAGCTTACCCAATTTTCTTGCTAAAGCATCTGTTTTCTGTTGCGCTAAATCCAGAAGAATCTTTAGTGATGACTTTGTTGACATAAGAAGGCTTTCCTTGGGTGCCGTATTTTCTATCTTTCAATTTCAAATAATTTCGTGAGTTTCACAAGGCTATCGGCAAAATTCTCGTATTGCGACATGGTCTGATGTAAAAATTTTTCAAATGACGGGTAAAGCCTGATGGCTCGATCAAGCTCTGGGTCCGTGCCAGCGACATACGCGCCGACACTGATCAAATCATGACTGCGCTGATAGCGTGCATACAGGCTTTTAAATTGCCGCGCCATATCGATTTGTTTCTGCGGCACCACGCTGGTCATCACGCGACTAATCGAGGCCTCAATATCGATTGCTGGATAATGTCCTGCTTCCGCCAATCTTCGTGATAAAACAATATGTCCATCAAGAATAGCGCGGGCACTATCCACGATCGGATCATTCTGATCGTCTCCTTCTGCCAACACAGTATAAAAGGCTGTAATTGAACCGCCAGCTTGATTGCCGTTACCGGCGCGTTCCACTAACTGGGGTAATTTCGCAAATACCGAGGGCGGATAGCCCTTAGTGGCAGGGGGTTCACCGATAGCCAATGATATTTCTCTTTGTGCCATAGCATAACGGGTCAATGAGTCCATAATGAGCAATACATGCTTGCCGCTATCCCGGAAATATTCGGCAATGGCTGTTGCATAAGCAGCGCCTTGTAAGCGTAATAATGGCGATGTATCCGCCGGTGCGGCAACAACCACTGAGCGTGCGAGCCCATCTTTGCCGAGAATATTTTCAATAAATTCCTTAACCTCGCGCCCCCGTTCCCCGATTAAACCGACGACAATCACATCGGCAGTGGTGTAACGCGCCATCATTCCCAGTAAAACGCTTTTTCCCACCCCGCTTCCCGCAAATAAACCCATGCGCTGCCCTCTACCGACAGTAAGCAGCGTGTTAATGGCTCTTACCCCAACATCAAGCGGTTCACTGACAGGAGTGCGTTCCAATGGATTAAAAGGACGACTGTAGAGCGGGACGCTATGCTCCGCATGGGTTGGTCCAAGTCGATCGAGCGGTTCGCCCACACCATTTAGTACCCGCCCCAGCAACTCCGGCCCAACGATTACATGCTTTGCACGATCTGCAGCGCGTCTTCGGGGAGGTTGAAAATTACCGATGCGAGGAGGCTCGTTGAGAACTTCGGAGGGAAACACTCTGGCTCCGGGTGACAATCCATAAACATCACTTGATGGCATCAAAAATAAACGTTCTCCCGAGAACCCTACTACTTCAGCCGAGACGTTTTGCCCGTTCGCTAAGAAAACGGTACAACTGCTTCCAACTGCCAACCTGAGACCGACTGCTTCCATGACCAATCCCGTAACCTTAGTTACTGTTCCGCTGAGTAAGAAAGAATTGGCGGGATTAATTACTTGCGTGCAATTTCTTAGAAAACTGCTCCATTGTTCATGTCGTGACATTCTAGTCTTCCATTTCAAGCCATTTGTTATCGTGACCAATAGTCGATAGGGCTCTGTGCCAACGAATTTCCATACTGCCGTCGATTTCGCTGCCATCCGCTTCAATACGGCAACTACCCCGAGATAGTTTTTCATCTTCACGGATGCACCAGTTGTCCTGCTCCACTTGCACCTGCAGGTGTGCGGCAACAAGTTTGGCATCTTCAGGGTGTAAATAAAGGCGTGGATGTTGCATTGAATGCGACAAATTACGAATAGCTTCTTGCACGATGGGTATGATCAATTCAGGTTTTATCCTTAATGCTGTCGTCACTAGCTTCCGTGCAAGTGTAAGCGATAAATCCAGCAAGCTGTCCGCAACCTGTTGATCCATATATTGAAGATCCTGAGACAACTGTGTGAGTAGTGATTGAATGTGTGCCACTTCGCCCTTCACTTCCATTTCCGCCGCTTTTCTACCTTCTGCATATCCGGCTGCGTGGCCTTGTTGAAGTCCCGCTGCATAGCCTGTTTCTTGAGCATGCTGATAGACGGCAGCAATTTCTTCCTCATTTGGTAGGGCGATCGTTTCCTGTTCAGCAGTATCTTCTTCTAGGTGATGATTTTCATTTTTCTGTGGTTCTGTCAATAAATCAGAGTCTTCCAAAGAATCCATTTCCCAGCGTTGATAAGTGTTGAGCTCCGCTTTGGGAACAAAATTATTGGTTATCATCGGTACGCCTTAAGTTTTGAACTAAATAGTAAGAAGCTATTGTCATTAATTGAGATAATTTGATGGAAACACTGCCGGCTAGATAAAACCATCATCACCCTTTCCACCCAAAACAATTTGTCCATCGTCCGCCAATTGACGCACAATCTTAAGAATTTCCTTTTGTTCGGTTTCAACTTCGGAAATACGTACTGGACCCTTACTTTCAAGGTCTTCACGAAGAGCTTCAGCAGCGCGTTGCGACATATTTTTGAAAATTTTCTTGCGCAATTCTTCCTGCGCTCCTTTCAACGCAATTATCAAAGAATCCGATTGAACTTCTCTGAGTAGTAGTTGAATGCCCTGATCATCAATGTCAATCAGGTTATCAAATACAAACATTTCATCCATGATTTTTTGTGCTAGTTCTTCATCGTACTGCTTGATGTTTTCAATAACGCTGGCTTCATGAGCCGATGGAGCGAAATTGAGAATTTCGGCAGCCGCGCGGACTCCGCCCATAGCTGCTTTGCGGACATTGGCGCTGCCGGATAGCAATTTAGTTAATACATCGTTGAGTTCACGTAACGCATCGGGCTGAATACTATCGAGCGTGGCTATGCGTAGTAACGTATCGTTGCGCAAGCGCTCGGTAAACAGACTTAAAATTTCACAAGCTTGATCGCGCTCCAGATGGACGAGGATAGTCGCAATAATTTGCGGATGCTCGTTCTTAATCATCTCAGCCGCTGATACTGCGTCCATCCATTTCAGTCCTTCAATACCGCTGGTATCTCCGCCTTGTAGAATGCGATCGATAAGATTGGCTGCTTTTTCGTCACCCAGTGCGCTGGTTAAAACTTTACGAATATAATCTGACGAATTTTGCCCTAAGGTAGTTCTGCCTTCAGCTTCATCACAAAACTCGGATACGATGTTTTCAATTTCTGACCGCGTAATATTCTGCAGTGTGGACATGGTTTCACCCAGTCTTTGCACTTCTTTCGGGCCCAGTAATTTAATGACCGATGCCGCTTCCTGTTCACCCAAGGTCATCAGCAGAATGGCACTTTTCTTGAGTCCTTCATCATCCATTTTTAACTATCCAATCCTTAACAACGTTAGCGACTATGGCTGGCTCATCCATGGCCAATTGTTTAGCACGCTTGAGATTCTCATCAAACATCGATTTCTGAATCGCCTGCATCGCAGTTCCATCCGTTTGCCCCGGTAATTGTTCCAGCGCAGTTCCATCCGCAGCAACCTGCGTTGTATTATCGGTTAAGGCCGGGACCGGTGGCGGTGGCGCCAGACTCTTGAGAAATGGTCGCAGAATTTTTAACAGGAAAAATAAGACAACGCCTATGATTAATAGCTGTTTTGCAAAATCCTTTGCCAGCATGATGACATCGGGATCTTTCCAGAACGGGACTTCCAGGGCTGTTGCAGTTTCGCCCGTGAATAAACCATTAGTAACCGTGAGCGAATCTCCCCGTTTCTCGTTATAGCCCATCGCTTCTCGTACGAGATTATTAATTTCTTTAATTTCTTCGGCGCTTAATGGTTCATAAGTAATTGCCCCGTTTTCATCTACTTTCTTGCGGTAATTGACCACCACTGCGGCGGATAGTCGTTTGATATTTCCGGTCGATTGTTGGGTGTGCTGAACGGTTTTATCTACTTCATAGTTAATTGTTGATTCTTTCTTTTTGTCGGTAGGTAGCGGGGGAGTGCTATCCGTTTCCTCTTCATCACCATCAGCTTTATCCCCGGCAGGTTTTTTCCCGCCCGCTTCAATGGGTGCAATCGCAGGTTCTGGCGGCCGGTTTGTCAGTGCTCCAGGGATTCCTCCATCGAATTTTGAGCCTATAGACGTAGATTCATGGGTTTGCTGACTGCGAATCGAGGCACGATCCGCCTCTGTGTTATTGGGACGGTATGTTTCTTCCGCACGTTCGATACGGGAAAAATCGACATCAGCCGTTACCTGCGCGCGAACATTAGGGGCTCCGGTAATGGGGGTTAATATGGTTTCAATACGCCGGATATAGTTTTCTTCAAGCTCCTGTATATACGCTAATTGTTTGGCATCAAATCGGGAATCTTCTTTTTTGTCGTTTTGGGAACTTAGCAAATTTCCATTTTGATCTATAACAGTCACATTCTTTACTGGCAGATTGGGAACACTGCTGGACATCAAATGTACGATCGCACTGACCTGTTCAATACTCAATACACGGCCAGGATATAAATTAAGCAATACAGAAACGCTCGGTTGTTGTTTTTCTCTGGAAAAAACGGAGGGCTTAGCTATAGCTAAATGTACGCGCGCACTTTGCACTGCCGACAGTGATTGAACCGAGCGCGCCAATTCGCCTTCTAGCGCACGCTGATAATTGACTTGCTCAAGAAATTGACTGGAGCCAAATTTCTGATTTTCCATTAATTCAAATCCAACCAGTCCTCCTTTAGGTAGCCCCTGGCCTGCCAGTTTCAGGCGGACTTCATGAACCTGTTTCTCAGGAATCAGAATCGTGCCTCCGCTTTCTGAAAATGTGTACGGCACGTTCATTTGCTGCAATGCGCTGATAATGGCTGCACCATCATGATCCGATAAATTATTATAAAGGGCACGGTATTCCGGGGCCTGGCTCCACATCAAAGCGCCTACTAATAAAGCAATAACTGCGGCTGCAGAAGTGATCAATCCAAGTTTTTTTTGATTGGACAACGCACTGAGGTGTTCCAGTCTATTGGTTGGAGCGGGGCTTGCTGCATTGGATTCACTAGGTACTGTTGCCACGTACTATTCTCCTACTTATATTTCCGGTTCACTTTTCAATGTGAGTGATATTTTTTCAAGAAAATTACTTATCTTATGTTTGCAAGAAACTGATGTTATTGGGTGCTTATTTAACAAGTAATATATTTCGGCATTCATGATTCCATAAAAATATTTATTGTATTGATATCCAGATTACGTAAGTTCCGAATAGATTTTTATTAGTGTGATGATTATCGATAAATTCGCAAAATCTGATCGCTTAAAAAGAATAGGTTTGCCTGCCCTATTCGTATCATTGTCAAGGCTGGTAACAATGTTAAGCTACCGGCAATTTCCACTAATGGCTAATCCAAATCAGTGCAAACAAGAAAATCTATTGATACGCAATCGGTACCATTGGATCCGCAGCAACTACAGCTTGCATTTGCCGCATTTAATGAGGCATCGGAGCAATTGTCCGGTGTCTATCAGGAATTGCAGCATCAAGTCGCGGAGTTGACCCAGGAATTGGCGCTTGCAAATGGTGAGTTGCATAAACAACTCACTGCGAAAGAAAACTTGTCTCAGCAATTAAGCCTTCTGTTAAATGCCTTACCGGGCGGAGTAGTCTCTCTTAGTGCGCAAGAATGCATCGAGCAAGTCAATCCTGCGGCAATTCATATACTCGGCGCCCCCTTGCTGGATATGACATGGCAACAGGTGTTGCAGAAGCGGCTAACATCGACAGGGCTTGTTAATGAATGGTACGTTAAGTTGCAAAAAACCTCCGAGCAGCGACGCATCCGTATCGAGAGCAGCGCGACCGATTCAGCCGGAAGAAGAATTCTGTTAATCAACGATATTACTGAAGCTTATGCGGTACAGGAGCAAATCAGACGAAATCAACGGTTAACCGCCATGGGAGAAATGGCGGCGAATCTGGCACATCAATTGCGTACCCCGCTTTCAACCGCATTAATCTATGCCAATCACTTGGGAGGCGATGCCTTAGCCCCGAACGAGCGTAAAAAGCTTGCTGCAAAAACGATCGAACGCTTGCATCATCTGGAGCATTTAACAAAAGATATGCTGCGTTTTGTAAAAGGTGAGACAAACCAACTTGAAACGGTTGTCATTAGTAGCTTAATAACAGAGCTGCAACAAGTTATCGAGCCACAGATGAAACAACATAATTTGCAATTTACGGTGAATGATTATAGTGCGGACGAATTTTTGATCACAGATCGCCAGGCCTTGTGCGGCGCATTGATTAATCTTCTGGAAAATGCAGTTCAAGCATCGCCTGCGGGCAGTCAGATTTCTTTCACAATCCGCTTGGAAAAATCAAATATCGTTTTCAGTGTCCTGGATAACGGGCCAGGTATTGATTCGATGCTGCAGGAAAGGCTGTTTGAGCCTTTCTTTACCACTCGTTCCGAAGGCACTGGCTTGGGTTTGGCCATTGCTAGAAGCGTTATACAGTCTATGGGCGGCAGTATACAGATCAACTCTTCAATCGAGAGGGGTACTGAGTTTGTAATACACCTGCCCAGATGCAATGGAGATTAAAGCAATGAAAACATTACCTATTCTAGTCGTAGAAGACGATCAGGATTTATTGGAAGCGGTTTGTACTTCCCTGAACTTGAGCGGCTATGAGACCTCCGCCGCGTGCAATGGAGATGATGCCATGCAAGTGCTGCAAGCGCGTCAGATAGGAATGGTTGTTAGCGACGTTCAAATGAAGCCTGTTGATGGGTTTACATTGTTAACCAGAATCAAAGCATTTGATCCGGAATTACCCGTATTGTTAATGACCGCTTACGCAGATATCCAAAAAGCCGTTGCCGCTATGCGTATCGGGGCTTGCGATTATCTGCTGAAACCTTTCGATCCGGACAGTCTGCTGGCCCAAATTAAACGCCACGCATTATCCGAGTCCGAACAGGACGATAAAGTGGTGGCTAAAGATCCGCGCACACGATCATTATTGTCACTGGCCAAACGCGTTGCGCAATCACCGGCGACCGTCATGTTGACAGGTGAAAGTGGCTGTGGAAAGGAAGTGATTGCGCGTTTTATTCATCAACATTCAGTACGTTCCGCAAAACCCTTTGTAGCGATCAATTGTGCGGCGATTCCGGAGAATCTTCTGGAAGCTACTTTATTTGGATATGAAAAGGGTTCTTTTACAGGTGCGGCACAGGCTCAACCCGGAAAATTTGAGCAAGCGCAAGGGGGTACACTGTTATTGGATGAGATTTCTGAAATGCCCTTGGAGTTGCAAGCAAAACTATTACGCGTATTGCAGGAAAGAGAAGTGGAGAGAGTAGGCGGGCATAAAACAATCAAATTGGATATCCGTGTTTTGGCAACCTCGAACCGTGACATGATGGCAATGGTAAAAAATGGCCGATTCCGTGAAGATCTGTATTACCGGCTCAATGTGTTTCCTATTGAAATTCCATCGCTGCGCGAACGACCATTAGATATAGAGCCTCTAGCGCAGCGTATACTGGCAACAGCGGCAATCGGTTCGGAAAAAAAACCATCTTGTAGAATGACTCAGCCAGCAATTAAAAAATTGACCCGATATTTCTGGCCGGGCAATGTTCGAGAACTGGAGAATGTCATACAGCGCGCCATGATTCTGGCAATGGATAACATAATTGACATCGAACATGTCCATTTGCCGGAAACGGTTTCAGCGCATGAGAAAAATCAAATTACTGCAGAATCATCGATTCAGGATATCAAGGCGCTCGAACGAAAACATATTCTGGAAACACTTGAAGCTGTTAATGGTTCGCGTAAACTGGCCGTTAAAAAGTTAGGTATTTCAGAGCGAACCTTGCGATATAAGTTGCAACAATATCGTATGACAACGTAACACATATCGCCTATAGACAATTACGTGCAACTTTATATAATATTTGAATATTTCTGGATTCTGGGCGATAGTTTGAAAAATTGGTACTGAGGTGAATCATGGACAAAAACGGAATTGATAATATTTTGCAGCAGTTGCAAGCGGCTTCAGCACTTGCTTCCGGCACCAAAAAACAACCGGGCATTGATGAAGTAGCCAGCGTTGATTTTAGCGAGAAGCTTAAATCCGCTATTGATCAAGTCAATAAATCGCAGGTGAGTGCTGATAGATTGAGCGAACAGTTTGTCAGCGATCAATCCAATGTGGATTTGCATGAGGTAATGATTTCGTTGCAAAAGGCCAACGTTTCCTTTCAATCGATGGTTCAAGTCAGAAACAAGCTGGTAACCGCGTACCAGGAAATTATGAATATGCAGGTTTAACCGGACCCTGCCCGCAGGCGGTGCAAATATCGTTTGCGCTATTCTTCCAGCGCCATTTCCAGTTCCAGCCAATTTTCCTCCAATTCCGCTACTTTCTTCTCGAGCTTGACGAGCGTTTCACTCAGTTGATCAATTTCATTCCGGGAACAGTTCACATAAGTAGCCGGATCGGCTAAACGGCGATTTGCCTCGGCCAATTCTTTTTGTGCAATCGTCAAAGTAGTTTCAAGCTTAGATTGCTTGGACAGCAGGATCTTTTTGTTAGGCTTGGTCGTCGTTTTGATTTGGGTTTTAGGTGCGATTGACCGTAATTCTTCAGCTTCTCTGGCGCGGCGGGCTTCTATCCAACGTTTATAATCTTCCAAGTCGCCATCCAGCAATTGCGCTTGGCCATCCGCCACCAGCCACAATTCATCCGCTACCGCACGCACCAGGCTGCGATCATGCGAAACCAACACCACAGCCCCGGTATAGGCCTCCAACGCCAGCGTCAGCGCATCGCGCATATCCAGATCCAGATGATTGGTCGGTTCATCCAGCAACAGGAAATGCGGTTTTTGCCAGGCCAGCATTGCCAGAGCCAGACGGCTCTTTTCTCCACCGGAGAAGGTCGCTACCGGACGATCTTCGTGATCCCCGCCCAGGCCAAATCTGCCGAGAAAATTACGCAAACTCAATTCGGTTTGTGCCGGATCAAGTCGTTTCATATGCTGTAAAGGAGTCGATTCACTATCGAGATTTTCCAACTGATGTTGGGCAAAGTAACCCATGCCGATGTTAGGCGCCTGCTCAATAAAGCCTGAAGTGGGCTTGATTTCCCCGGTCATTAATTTTATCAAGGTGGATTTTCCGGCACCGTTCGGTCCCAGTAATGCAATGCGCGAACCTGCTTGTAACACAAGATTGACATGCTGGAATAGCTGCTGATCACCGTAACCAAAGCTCATATCCTTTATCCGCAGCAAAACATCCGGGCTACGTTCTGGCGCTTCAATCTGCAGCCCAAAATGACCATCTTCAATGTGCACCGGTGCAAGGCGCGCCAGCCGATCCAGGGCTTTGATCCGGCTTTGTGCTTGTTTGGCTTTGGTTGCCTTGGCGCGAAAGCGCCGCACAAAATCTTCCATATGCGCAATTTGCTTTTGTTGTTGTTGAAACGCTTGAGCATGTTGCGCAAGATGTTCAGCACGCGCGCGCTCGAAATCATCGTAGTTACCGCTATAGCTATCAATTTTTCGGTTGTTGATATGCGCGATGCGCTGCACGCAAGCATTCAGAAACTCACGATCGTGAGAAACAACGATCACACTTCCCGGATAACGTGCTAAATACTGCTCTAGCCAAAGAATGGCTTCAAGATCCAGATGATTGGTAGGCTCATCCAGCAACAACAAATCAGCACGATGCATTAAGGCTCGAGCCAGATTCAAACGCATGCGCCAGCCGCCGGAAAAATGATTGACCGGTTTTTCCAGAATAGCATTGGCGAACCCCAGTCCATTTAGTAACTGCGCCGCGCGTGATCGTGCGCTATAACCACCGATCGTTTCGTAACGTTGCTGTGCCTCAAACCAGGCTGCATCATGTTCAACCTGCGCCAGAATTTTTTCCAGTTGACACAGCTCGACATCGCCATCCAACACAAATGAAATTGCCGATTGATCGGAATCGATGATCTCCTGTTCGACAAAAGCGACCGTTTTTCCGGATTGGAAGCTTACTTCCCCACTATCCGGTTTAAGCACGCCGCGAATCAATCGGAATAAAGTCGATTTGCCACTGCCATTCTTACCCACCAGCCCCACACGCTGATTGGAAAAAATTTGCAGATTGCAATTCTCCAGCAACGGAATGCCGCCCTGCAGATACGTTAAAGATTGAATGTCTAGCACAATGCCTTGGTTATAAATTGGTTAATTTTGTGATATTTTGACTGAGAGCTGATGTCAACAGAACCCGATACAGATAAGTATCTTCTAGTTTGGGTTCCCCTATTTATTTATCTAATATTCAGAATAGGGTGAATAATACTCTTGTTGCTTATGAAATTAGAATTCATCGCCAACACGAGGATGGAATGTATTGAAAGGAGGCCCGGCTGTCAAACACTGAATAATCAATTGAAGAAAACTTTAAAAAAGTGAGAACGGGATCCACGATTGGCTCGAAAAAATCATTGATTTGTGTGAATGCCTTAAATGGTGCCAGAACCGGCAAGCTCGGATACTCGAGAATCTGTCAATTCGTCGACTTCTACAAAATGGCGGTGATGATTCTTCACTTCTTACTCCAATGCGGGCATGCCTTCATTTCAATACCCTGTACTCGTTTAAATGAAGCGTGGAGAGGTCGCAAATTGAAAATATTGTCGATTAAGCGCAAATATTTATGCTTAATAATCTATATTCTCGATTTTGTATCTGTGATACTTTGCTTATTCGAGCATGAGCGTTACCTTTTTGTTTCATTTGATTTAAGGATTAACCCATATCAAACTCGGTAACACTCTTTATTTAAAATGCTTTATACGATTAAATCTGAACTAGTACAAATTATTTGTAAGATCTAAAATACCTCGAAACTTGAGTTCTCTCAGAGAGATTGATTATTTAGGAAGCCGCATATCGGCTATTTCTGGAAGCTTTTTTCTAATATTATCTCGAATATTGATTAGTTCATTTTCATTTGAAAATTTACTATCTTTACAATATTCAATGTAATCATCCTCAATACGTTTATATATCTCAAGAAGCTTGGCGTCTAATTTATCAAATTCTTTTTTTGTATTGTTCCATGCACTTATTAAGGCTGTTGCGTAGTTTTGATGATTACTAGCTTGATTCTTAATTGTACGTGTTAATTCCTCGATGGATGCTAGTTCTTTAACGGATAGATAGAGAGTCATTTGTTTCTTAAAATCATCAAGATTATCTTCCAGGTCTTTGGACAACATATAAACATAAATCACATGCGAAACGACTGCCTTATCATCAAATACAGTTAATAAATTCATATCATGTGCACATTGCCTAAAAGTATGCAGGTCACTGGATTTAAATGTAGTCCTAAAGAGGCTCTGGACATCTGAATTCTTAAAAATTTTGTTGAAATCTTCAGCGATACCTTTATCTTTGTTCCAACGCAATACTATTTCATCACCTAATAGTGCAGAGATAAGCTTTCTTTGCTTTTCTCGGTTTTTATTTTGAACGCTGACTTCGTACTTTCTTTCTTCTGATTTAACTACACCATGTATAAGATAGCCTAATATATTTCCAACTAGAGCAGCAATTATTATAAAAAATAAATGATGATCCATTGAAAAAGTTTTCCCAAGAATTTCTGTTATTTCTTTTAATCCAGGAGAGAATTCTTTAAGAGTCTGATTAATCTGATCTAGTATAGGGACGAGATTTTCCATGATAAAACCCTTAAAAAGAAATTACGATAATTATCAATTTAACTTTTGATTGTTGGAGATCAATAGTATAAGCGATTTGAGCGTTCCGAAAGGGATCAGATACAGAATCACCAGCATAGATTAAGGAACAGAAATATATCCAACTCATCAATAATATCCTCGATTCGCGACCTGTCTCCAAGCAGAGCTCTTTTTAGCTTTTGTTAAATCGTAAGAATTCCACCCGCACAAGATTTTGCCTGTTCCAGACGCACCAGCGTCGGCAGCAGATTGAGGTCGGTTTTCGCCTTCAATTCGTGTGCTTGTTTCTTGAGTTCATTCAGTGCGATCTCGATTTTCTCTCCGGTAGTGGCTATGGCAATGACGTTGCCGCTGTCGCAGGAAGGGAAAGCCAGAGCGCGTTGGTCGAACGAGGTTTTGATGCGTTCCAGGCTAGACTGGTACCCGCGGCTGCGCCCGAGCAAATTCACCACAAGAATGCCGTTATTGTTCAAGCGCGCGCGGCACATCCGGTAAAACGGCAGTCTATTCAGTTCACCGGGACGCGCATTGGCATCGAAACCATCCACCAGGATCAGGTCGTAAGTCTTGTCATGATTGGCGATATACTGTGAGCCGTCTGCAATCACGATATTAAGGCGGGACGCGTCTTCCGGCAGTTTGAAAAATTGCCTGGCTGCGGCAACCACGCGCGGTTCGATCTCAACCACGGTCAGTTCTGTTAGCGGATAGTGGCGATAAATAAATTTGGTCAGGGATGCTGCGCCAAGGCCGATCAGCAGCACGTTGCGCGGAAAGCGCGCAGCGTCTCTCAGTAACAGGCTGGCCATCATCTCCCGGGTATAGTCGAGTTCCAGACGCCAGGGGCGCGCGATGCGCATTGCACCCTGGATCCAGTCGGAGCCGAAATGCAATGTGCGCACTCCGGCTTGTTCACGGATATCGATGGGAAAGCTCATGTGCGGAAATTTCTTATCAGATCGGCTAAATCAAAAACAATAACGCCAATCCTATTCCGCCAGCTGTTGCCAGCATGCCCGAAATACACTGCCTTGCTAGTAAACGGTGACCGAAGAAAAAAATGAGACCAAGTTTGAAGCCGATGTTGGAGAGCAATCCCAGTGAAATGGCCATGACGGTTTGCGTGATGTCCAGTTTTCCCAGTTCGTATAAGCGCAAGCTTGATAAGGTGATAGCATCGACATCGGTTAAGCCGGAGATCACTGCGACTGCGTATAATCCACCGCTGCCCGCGATGTCGGAAAGCCATGCGGAGCAGAACAGGACAATGCCATAAATCAGTCCAAAGGTTGCTGCTGTTCGGATCTCGGTAGGATTCTTGATTTCCGGCATGGGCGCTTCTTCTTGCAGCGCGCTGAGCTTGTGCCACCAGTAAGCCGTAACGCTGGCTCCCAATAGAAAGCCGCTGCCCAGAACGGGTAGCAATTGCGGCACTATGGCAGGAGAAGCCACCGCACTGATTATGGCTAAGCGGATCAGGACGGTCAGGTTGGCGATCAGGATAACCACGACGGCCAGTTGAGTAAAACTCTGATTCTCAACGCTGCGGCGCGCGTATACCAGCGTTGTGGCAGTACTGGAAACCAGTCCGCCGAATAAACCCAAAATAGCGCCATGACGTTGTCCCAGGAGTCGGAGTGCGATATATCCCGCAAGGCTGACGCCCGATATCAATACCACCATAAGCCAGATCTGATAAGGATTAGTTGCCTCATAAGGCCCAAAATTCTTATCCGGCAGGATCGGCAGGATGATAAACGACAGTACGGCAAACTGTAATACCGAGATCAAATCGCGTCGACTCAGATTCTGCGTGATGCCGTGCAATTCTGCTTTGAAATACAGCAATATCGTGGTGATAATCGCCAGCATGACAGCCAGGTTATGGTAACCGTACCACACGGCAGCGCCCAGACCATAGCAGACCAGAATCGCGGCTACTGTCGTAGTGCCCGGATCGGCGTTTTTGTCTTTGGCGCGGAGATAAGTGGAAATGGTCATCAGACCGACAATCACCAAACCGCTCGGCAGCAGCCAGGGCGTGGCTTTTTCCGACAGCATTGCAGCCAGCGTACCGAATAATGCAACCAACGCAAAAGTTCTCAATCCTGCCCGAGATCCCGGGCTACGCTCACGTTCCAACCCGATCAGCAAGCCGATCGCCAAGCTGGTTAGAAAATGCGGCAAAGCGGCCAATTCGCCATTGAGTGTGAATTCAAGATGCATTGTTGATTATGGATAAATCTGCCTGAAACCAGTGTTCAAGCAGAAATTGCAAAGATGTTTTTCCATTATATTCATTGACCTGTAATCGATAAACGGCGTCGATGATATCAGGCAGCGGATCGTTCTGGAAAAACAGGATACCGTCGAAAGTATTATCCGATTTTCGTAATTGATCGCTGTCTGCGCAATCCAGTTTTCTGAGCTTCAATTTCAAGTGTTTTTCGCCGACAATGCGTTGACTTTCGACATAGAACCGGGCATTGAACGAAGGTTGGGGGAAACCTTGCCCCCACACCTGGCGATCAAGATATGCCGCTAATTCAAGGTTGATTTCAGCGGGCTCCAGATCGCCATCGGTTTCGATGATTTGTGTCAAATTGGCAGGTGTCAGCAAAATTTGCGCCACGTGCTCAAAGGCATCGCGGAATTTTTCAAAATCTCCGGCATTGATAGTTAATCCGGCTGCAGCAGCGTGACCCCCGAATTTGCTAATCAACTCGGGGCGTTGTTTAGCGACCAGATCCAGTGCGTCGCGCAAATGTAAACCGTTGATTGATCGTCCGGAACCTTTGATTTCGCCGTGACTGCCCGGTGCGAAAATGATGACCGGCCGGTGATATTTATCCTTGATGCGCGATGCGAGTATGCCGATGACGCCTTGGTGCCAATCTTGATCAAACAGGCAGATACTATAGGTGGTCTGGATTTCTTCATCACGGATTTTAAGGATGTCATCCAGCTTGATCAACGCGCTTTCCTGCATGGAGGATTCAATTTCCCGACGCTGTCGGTTCAGTTCATCCAATTGTTTGGCAATTTCCAATGCATAAGTTTCATCATCGGTAATCAAGCATTCAATGCCAAGTGACATATCGTCTAGGCGCCCGGCTGCATTGAGCCGCGGTCCCAGCATAAAACCCAGTTCATAGGTGGAGATTTGCGCATAGTCGCGCCGTGATACTTGCAATAGCGCATTGATGCCCGCACAAGCGCGCCCTTTCCGAATCCGTTCTAAGCCCTGCTGTACCAGGATGCGGTTATTACTATCCAGTTTGACGACATCGGCGACGGTACCTAATGCGACCAGATCCAGGAAACCGGCGAGATTCGGTTCCTGACCTGTTGCGAAAGCGCCCCGTTGACGCAATTCCGCGCGTAACGCCAGCATTAGATAGAAAATGACTCCCACACCTGCAATACTTTTGCTGGGAAAGGGACATCCCGGCTGATTGGGATTGATAATAGCCATGGCCGCAGGTAATGCATCGCCAGGCAAATGATGATCGGTGATGATCACTTGCATACCCAGACGGTTGGCGGTTGATACGCCTTCAACGCTGGCGATACCGTTATCGACGGTAATCAGTAGATCAGGTTGTTTGGTTTTGTGCGCCAGATGTACGATTTCCGGAGTCAGGCCATAGCCGAATTCAAACCGATTGGGTACCAGATAATCAATGGTGGCACCAAACTTGCGTAAAATACGGATACCGATCGCACAGGCCGTAGCACCATCGGAGTCGTAATCAGCAATTATTAGCAGACGCTTCTCTGCGGCAATGGCATCGGCAAGCAAGGCCGCAGTTACCGTGATATTTTTGAGTTGTGCGAATGGGATCAGGCGTATCAGTTCAGTTTCGAGCTGGCTTGAGTTTTCAATACCGCGTGCAGCAAAAATACGGGCAAGTACCGGAGGTAATCCGCAGTCATGCAGTGTTTGGAAAGACTGTAAATTATACGAACGAGTAGTGATTCTAGTCATGTATCGGAGAAGTAATAGTACGCAAAATTTTTAAGAACGAATTTATTCTGCGGGTATTTCTGCTTCTGCTGCAAGTTTTTCCACTTTAAGCACATGTAAGCGACGGCTATCAACCCGTTGCACAGTGAATTTGAAGTGACCGATCACGACATTTTCGCCGCGATTAGGCAAGCGGCCAAATTTGTTGAGCACCAGCCCGCCTATGGTATCGAAATCATCGTTGCTGAAGGGTGCGCCAAGTGCTTCATTGAAGCTGTCAATCTCGGTGATCGCCTTGACACGGTATTGTCCATCCGACTCCATGACGATGTTATCTTCCTCATCATCAAAATCGTATTCGTCTTCAATTTCTCCCACAATCTGTTCGAGGACATCTTCAATCGTCACTAGGCCGGCTACCCCTCCATATTCATTCACGACGATGGCCATATGATTGCGATTACTGCGGAATTCCTTAAGCAGGATATTGAGTCGCTTGGATTCGGGGATGAATACAGCCGGACGCAACATGTCGCGGATATTGAATTCTTCCGGATCGGCGTAATAGCGCAGTAAATCCTTCGCCAGCAGAATACCGATAATTTCATCTTCGCTGCCTTCTATAACCGGAAAACGGGAATGCGCAGCTTCAATGACAAAGGGAATGAATTGTTCCGGCTTCTTGCTGATGTCGACAACATCCATTTGCGAACGCGGCACCATGATATCGCGTGCCTGCATTTCGGAAACTTGCATGACCCCTTCGATCATGCTGAGTGCATCGGAATCGAGCAAATTGCGTTCAAAGGCGGAGTGCAACAGCGTGATCAGTTGTTCGCGATCTTCCGGTTTGCGGATGAGCATTGCCCCTAACCGCTCCAACCAGCCGCTTTTAGGTGGGGGTTCGTCCATGATGTATTTGAAATCCAGTGGGTGTGAGAAAAAAATGAAGCAGGAATTTTCTTTGGCAGCTTCGTGGGAATAGGAGCATTACAGGACTATTACACGATATTTGCATTGCCATATTCTAAATAAGGATTTGTAAAACCAAGCTTGGTTAGTATTTGTATTTCCAATTGTTCCATACATGCAGCATCGGAATCTTCAATGTGATCATAGCCTTGTAAATGCAATATGCCATGAATGGTTAGATGGGCGTAATGTGCCATTAGATTTTTGTCCTGTTGTTGTGCCTCTTTGTTGATCACAGGTGCGCATAGTATGATATCGCCCGTTAAAGGTTCTGCATCGTCATAAACAAAGGTTAGCACATTAGTGGCGTAATTTTTATTACGAAATTGCTGATTAAGTTCTCGTCCTTCCTTTTCATCCACAAGTCGTAAAACAACCTCGGCTTCTTGCATCAATGCAATTTTGGTCCAACGGCGGAATTGTGGTCGACTGGGTACTGCCGTGCATTCTGTTGCGTATTGCACCATCAGTCTGAATGAATTTGTTCTCTGGACAAAACGATCAGGATTGCCGGGTTTGTTTGTCGTGCTTTTCATAGGCGGTGACAATGCGTTGAACGAGCGGATGCCTTACCACATCTTCAGACAGAAAATGGGTAAAGGCGATGCCGCGTATGTCTTTTAGGATGTGTTGGGCCTCGATTAAACCGCTTTTCTGATGTTTGGGCAGATCAATTTGGGTGACATCACCAGTGATGACTGCTTTGGAGCCAAGCCCCATGCGGGTTAGAAACATTTTCATTTGTTCTGGCGTAGTGTTTTGTGCTTCATCCAGAATAATGAAGGACTGATTCAGCGTGCGTCCACGCATAAAGGCCAGTGGCGCGATTTCGATGGTATTGCGCTCAAAGTGCTTGGTTGTCTTATCAAAGCCCATTAAATCATATAGCGCATCATACAGCGGACGTAAATACGGATCGACTTTTTGAGTCATATCGCCGGGTAAAAAACCTAAGCGCTCACCGGCCTCAACAGCCGGGCGAACCAAAATCAAACGGGATACCAGGCCGCGTTCAAGTGCATCGACTGCGCTAGCTACCGCTAGATAGGTTTTTCCGGTACCGGCGGGACCGATGGCGAAGGTGATGTCGTGCTCCTGAATTTGCTGCAAGTATTGAACCTGACGCGGTGTGCGGCCATATAAATTACTGCGGCGTGTCAGTAGTCCGGATGTTGCTGGTTGTGTGATTCCGACACAATCGGTGGCGACACTGTTGTCTTCCGCCGTGTAATGTGGATTCATCGCTTCGATCAAGCCGAGTTGAATATGCTCCAGGCTTAAGTGGTGCTGTGATTGATTATAAAAATTGCGCAACACTTTTGCCGCAAGCTTTGTTTGACCGGATTTGCCCGATAAGCTGAAGTGTTCGCCACGTCGAGAAATGGTGACATCCAGCGCAGTTTCAACTTGCTTTAAATTTTCATCCAGCGCACCGCACAAATTGGCAAGGCGTTGGTTATCGGTGGGTGTAAAAGAAATTTCTAAGGGAGTTGGCTTCAATGTCGGAGAATGCTGTTTTGATAGGATGATTTTCGCAGTGCACGGAATACTTTGCAAGTAAAACTCATGCCAGGATATATTTGATCATTCATATACGAGATCTCCGCGCAGAGAATGCGCGCGGGTTTCAGTGATACGTACATTGACAAATTGCCCAATCAACTCGGAATCGCCGGCTAAATTGACGACACGGTTGTTATCCGTGCGCCCGCTCAGTTCATCGAGATTCTTTTTAGATGCACCTTCCAGCAATACTCGCTGAACTGTGCCGATCATTTGCAGGCTGATTTTGCGGGATTGCGAACTCAACTGTGCTTGTAAACGGTGTAACCGTTCCAGTTTCTCTTCCTGTGCCAAATCATCGGGTAAGTCGGCTGCGGGCGTGCCGGGGCGCGGACTGTATACGAAACTGTATGAATCGTCAAAATTCATCTCTTCGACCAGCTTCAGCGTTGCTTGGAAATCTGCCTCGGTTTCTCCGGGGAAGCCAACAATGAAATCTGATGATAATGAAATATCTGGACGTATAGCGCGCAGTTTCCTGATAATGGATTTGTATTCCAATACGCTATATCCTCGCTTCATAGCGGCCAGTATCCGGTCAGAGCCGGATTGCACCGGCAGGTGCAAGTGATTGACTAATTTGGGTAACTGGTTGTAAGCCTGAATCAGCCGCGTCGTAAACTCTTTAGGATGAGACGTTGTGTAGCGGATGCGCTCAATTCCCGGGATTTCATGAAGATATTCGAGTAGCAAGGCGAAATCAGCAATTTCACCATCGTTCATCATCCCCAGGTAAGCATTGACATTCTGCCCCAGCAAAGTGATTTCTTTAATGCCCTGATCGGCAAGTACGGCGATTTCTGTCAGTACATCATCCAGCGGGCGGGAAACTTCTTCGCCGCGCGTGTAGGGAACCACGCAGAAGCTGCAATATTTGCTGCAGCCTTCCATGATTGAGACAAACGCTGTGATCCCTTCGGTGCGGGCAGGTGGCAAGTGGTCGAATTTTTCTATCTCAGGAAAAGAAATATCAACTTGCGAGCGCCCGGTTGCTTTGCGAGTTTCTATGAGTTGCGGCAATCGGTGCAAGGTCTGCGGACCAAATACAATATCGACAAATGGCGCGCGGCTGACGATCGCCTTGCCTTCCTGGCTGGCGACACATCCACCGACCCCGATTAGCAAATCAGGATTGCGTTCTTTCAAGTGCCGTACCCGCCCAAGGTCATGGAATACTTTTTCTTGTGCTTTCTCACGCACAGAGCAGGTATTGAATAAAATCATATCAGCTTCAGCCGGATCATTGGTTGATTCCATGCCATAAGCGGCATGCAGCACATCAGCCATTTTTTCCGAGTCGTACTCGTTCATCTGGCATCCAAAGGTTTTGATATAAAGTTTATTGCTCACGGATTTGGCTCTTGAAATGTAAAAAGGTTACGGGGTTATCGAAGTATTTGCTGTCCCTGGTTTTCAGCTTCCTTGACTTCATCCGGGGTCAAAATCCAAACACGATGAAGATTTCCCATAATATCCAACTGATAGCGGATAAGACCAACATAGCTTGCGGCATTAGGTAAAATGATTAAATTATCTATCCCACGGATTTGTCCGCCTGGCCCCATTTGCATTTCCTGGTTATTAATGACGAATAATGGAAAAGAAACAGCGGTTAAATTCCCCAGTTGGCTATTGACAGGAAATTTTCTGGTTTGCTGACTAAATGCTGATTGCGGCATTGCCATCAGCCCAATTATCAGTAATAGGAATATTCCGAAAGTTTTGTTCATGTGAAACCGGGCTGGAGCAAATTAATCGTAGGAGTCAAGCTGATTATACCTAATTTATTGGAAGCTAATGATACGTTAAATTAATGGCAAAACGACATAATCCATACAATGTGCATTAATAGATTAGGATGAGAGTTAAAACCAGTGGCCGCGTGAAGAACATGTGTATATGTGTATTAATGCTAAATATGCCACTTTATAGTAGAAGCCGACCCAGGTATTTGCAGTTTCATTTTTGAAATTATTACAAGCTATCTTTTGCTATGATTATTAGGGATAAAATTATTCTAGCAGCCGAGCATCTGATAAAAATGAGTAAACTGAATATCATTGCTAGAAATGAGAATCCGAAAGATAGAGTGGTCTCTTTAAAGAATTGAGAACAATTTATCTGATTCGGCAGTTATATCTTTGGCCATAAATGAATTGAGGGTCGGGTTGTTACCTAAATAATCGTTGTGCTCATTATGGTTGCTGGGTGTGTTTTAACCAAGGAAAATTCATGAGAGATGTAGTGGTTTTAAGCGGGGTACGAACAGCCATAGGTGATTATGGTGGTTCATTGCAACAGATTGCTCCGGCTGATCTGGCGGCAAAAGTAGTGCGAGAAGCCGTATTGCGGGCAAAAATTGACCCTAATGATGTTGGGCATCTGGTTTTTGGTAATGTGATTCCCGGAGAATCGCGCGATATGTATTTAGCACGTGTGGCCTGTATCAATGGCGGCTTGCCGCAACATACTTCGGCGCTGACAGTTAATCGTTTGTGCGGAAGCGGATTGCAAGCCATTATTTCGGCCAGCCAAAGTATTATGCTCAATGATACTGATGTGGCAGTCGCGGGCGGTGCGGAATCCATGAGTCGAGGTGGTTATTTATTACCGGCATTGCGCTGGGGGCAGCGCATGAATGACGGAGGTGCCGTGGATATGATGATCGGTGCGCTTACCGATCCATTTGATCACGTGCATATGGGGATCACAGCTGAAAATATTGCAGAAAAATGGAGAATTAGCAGAACAGAGCAGGATGCATTTGCAATGGAGAGTCATCGTCGTGCCTTGAGTGCGATTAATAATGGCTACTTCAAAGAGCAAATATTGCCTGTTGAAATTGTTGTTGGTAAAAAAACAGTTCTTTTTGATACTGATGAGCATCCACGTGAAGATACGAATTTAGAGAGTTTAGGTAAACTTCGATCTATTTTTAAAAGAGAGGGTACGGTAACTGCAGGTAATGCCTCCGGTATAAACGATAGTGCAGCTGCAGTGGTTTTGATGGAGAGTAGTGTGGCACGGAAAAGGGGTTTAAAGCCAATGGCGCGTTTGGTTGCCTATGGTCATGCCGGTGTAGATCCAAAATTTATGGGGATCGGGCCGGTGCCCGCTGTGCAAATGGCATTGCAGCGTTCAAATATCAAACTAGCAGAGCTGGATGTGATTGAGTCCAATGAAGCATTTGCTGTACAAGCTTGTGCGGTCGCAAAGGAATTGCAATTTGATCCGGGAAAAACTAATCCGAATGGAGGGGCAGTGGCATTAGGTCACCCGATAGGTGCAACAGGTTGTATTTTAACAATCAAAGCGCTGTATGAATTGCAGCGTGCCGGTGGGCGCTATGCGCTGGTCACTATGTGCATTGGGGGGGGCAAGGGATTGCGGCAATCTTTGAGAAATATGAATAGCGGCGTAGGACTTGTTGTTTGAACCCGGTAAAAAAAGAAGTGCAACAGATAGAAGTTAAATGCGAGTTGGCGTTGACTGACAGGGACAATTAGGCTATAGTTGCGCCTTTTTTAAGTGCAGATATGCTGTCTGTTCCAAGGGCAGATAAAGAATGTCTTGGATAAAGAGTAGGTCGCTTAAAATTGTTCTGCTTGTGCAGTTGTTGTTTACGTCTGCCCTAGTAATTATCTTTATGCTTGCACTTGGCAAGCATGGCGCAATTTCAGCAATGCTGGGCGGGGGGGTGAGCGTAATTTCCTCAACAGTATTTGCGTTAATTGTGTCGCGTCATCAAGGATATACGGCAGGCGATGCGATTAGAACTGCGCTAAGAGCCGAAGCGGTTAAAATAATATTAATAATTGGTTTGTTATGGATAGTGTTCAGGTTTTACGCAAGTGTTAATGCGCCTGTATTTATTGGAACATTCATTCTGATGGTTTTAGTTTATAGCATGGTGTTATTCGTAGCAGACGATAAGAAGATAAGATAAATTCATAAGTGAAGCAGGCAGCACATGGCATTAGATACAGAACTTACACCCACGTCATATATTGAGCATCATCTCACCTATTTTACAACACAAATCCGGGAAGGATCATTCTGGGTTCTCCATGTTGATACTTTGGTAACATCCATTATTCTGGGTGTTATAAGCTTGGGGTTTATATGGCTGGTGGTGCGTAAGGCAACCTCTGGGGTGCCGTCCAAGACTCAGGCTTTTGTCGAGCTGGCTGTTGAGTTCATTGATAATGAAGTCAAGAATACATTTCACGGCAACCGGCATGTATTTGTCGCGCCCGCAGCATTAACAATTTTTGTGTGGGTTTTGATGATGAATGCCATGGATATTCTGCCCATCGATATTATGGCGTGGATTATGGAACATGCGTTTGGTTTGCATAATTGGAAGATAGTGCCAACAACAGATGTTAATACAACTTTTGCATTGGCTTTGTCAATTTGGTTGCTTATGCTTTTCTTTAATGTAAAGGTTAAGGGGTTGGGTGGTTGGATGCATGAGCTTTTTTGCACGCCATTTGGAAAAAACCCATTATTATGGCCATTGAATTTATTATTCAATTTTATTGAATATGTATCAAAACCGTTATCTCATTCTCTACGGCTTTTCGGAAATATATATGCGGGTGAAATTATTTTTCTATTGCTGGGCATGTGGGCGGCAACCGGCATATCGGGTACAATTTTTGGTGCAGTATTGGGTGCGGGGTGGGCAATATTCCATATCTTGATTGTTACTTTGCAAGCATTTATCTTCATGATGTTGACGGTTGTGTATCTGTCGATGGCGCATGAATCACATTAGTTCTAGGTTTTTAGTGTTGCATATTTTTAATCTTACAGAAGGGAATTAAAATGGAGAATTTGCAGTATTTGGCAATGATTCAGGCATATACCGGGATAGGCATCGGTTTGATGATTGGTCTTGGTGCGGCTGGTGCATGTATAGGGGTTGGGGTTATGTGTAGTCGCTTTCTTGAAGGTGCGGCACGTCAACCCGAAATGATTCCAACTTTGCAGGGCAAAGTATTTCTTTTGTTAGGTTTGACAGACGCGTCATTTATTATTGCTGTCGGTCTGGCAATGTTGTTTGCATTTGGTAATCCATTGCTGGCAGTAATTCAGTAATAATGTCATTGCTGTTTAGATCAGATAATACAGGCTTGTCATGAATATTAACTTTACTTTAATTTCTCAGGCGATAGCCTTTTCAGTCTTCATTTGGTTTACTGTTAAATTTGTATGGCCGCCATTGTTGCGCGCAATAGAAGATCGACAAAAAACAATTGCTGACGGCTTGGCTGCTGGTGAGCGTGGACGTCACGAATTAGAATTGGCAAGTCAGCGTTCTTCAGATGTTTTGAAAGATGCGAAGCAGCGTGCCTCAGAAATAATTATTCAAGCTGAGAAACGTGCCACAGAAATTATTGAAGAAGCAAAAAAATCTGCAAAAGAAGAAGGTGATCGAATAGTGGCTGGTGCTAAAGCAGATATCGAGCATGAAATTTTCAGTGCAAAAGAAGTGCTAAGGCAACAAGTTTCGGAATTGGCGGTGGCGGGAGCGGCAAAAATTTTACGTCGCGAAGTGGATGCTAAAGCGCATGCTGATCTGCTTGTCGCAATACGGGAAGATTTAAAATAATGGCTGAAGCAATTACTGTTGCAAGACCGTACGCGGAGGCGGCATATAAGTTTGCTGTTGAAAAAAAGGAATTGTCTCAATGGTCAAAAATATTGCAGCTTGCTGCTTCTATAGCAGAAGATAGTCAAATGAAGCTTCTTGTTGGGAATCCGCGGATATCGATTAGTCAGTTAAGTGAATTGATTCTGGATGTTGGTGGAAAAAAATTTCCCTCCGAGGCGCGGAATCTAATTATGTTGATGGTTGAAAATAAACGCGTACTGCTGTTATCGCAAGTGAGTCAACTGTTTGAGCAACTGAAAGCACAGCATGAAGGTATTTTGGAGGCAAAGATTATCAGTGCATTTAAAATGCAGAACGATCAAATTGATAAATTAATTGATAATTTAGAGCGAAAATTTAATCGTAAGATAGAAGCTCAAGTAAGTATTGATCCGGAATTGATAGGTGGCGTCAAAGTGGAAATTGGTGATGAAACTTTGGATGCGTCAGTTCGCGGAAAACTAGAAGCCATGGCTGTTGCCCTTAAAAGCTAGGAGTTAAATTAAATGCAGTTAAATCCATCCGAAATCAGTGAGTTGATTAAAAAAAGGATTGAGGGACTTGCGGATACGGCAGAGATTCGTACGCAAGGAACTATTGTCTCTGTAACAGACGGTATTGTGCGTATACATGGATTGTCAGATGTAATGCAAGGGGAGATGCTTGAATTTCCAGGCAATACTTTTGGTCTGGCATTAAATCTTGAAAGGGATTCGGTGGGCGCAGTTATTATGGGTGCCTATGAGCATATTTGTGAAGGTGATACAGTTAAATGTACCGGACGCATTCTTGAGGTTCCGGTAGGAGAGGGTCTGTTAGGGCGCGTTGTAAATGCGTTAGGACAACCAATCGATGGAAAAGGGCCGATCACCGCAGACAGATCAGAACCTATTGAGAAAATCGCGCCAGGTGTTATTTGGCGGCAATCTGTTGATCAGCCGGTGCAAACTGGATTGAAGTCTGTGGATTCTATGGTGCCGATTGGTCGGGGACAGCGTGAATTGATCATTGGAGATCGTCAAACAGGTAAGACTGCTGTTGCAATTGATGCGATCCTCAATCAAAAAGGTCAAAACATGTTTTGTATTTATGTTGCGATTGGACAAAAAGCTTCATCAATTGCAAACGTGGTGCGTAAACTTGAAGAACATGGGGCAATGGAATATACCATTGTGGTGGCAGCAACAGCCTCAGAATCAGCAGCAATGCAATTTATTGCACCTTATTCAGGTTGTACTATGGGTGAGTATTTCCGAGACAAAGGTCAGGATGCTTTAATTGTTTATGATGACTTAACTAAGCAAGCGTGGGCATATAGGCAGATTTCTCTACTTTTAAGACGGCCTCCGGGACGTGAGGCATATCCGGGCGATGTTTTTTATCTTCATTCACGTTTGTTAGAAAGAGCGGCGAGAGTGAGTGTGGCTTATGTTGAAAAAGCAACAAATGGCGCAGTAAAAGGAAAAACAGGTTCTTTAACGGCATTACCGATCATTGAAACGCAAGCGGGTGACGTAACCGCCTTTGTGCCAACTAATGTAATTTCTATCACAGATGGGCAAATTTTCCTTGAGACAGATTTGTTTAATGCGGGTATACGTCCGGCAATTAATGCAGGTGTTTCTGTCTCACGTGTAGGTGGTGCAGCACAAACTAAAGTGATAAAGAAGCTTGGTGGTGGCATACGTTTGGCTTTAGCACAATATCGCGAATTAGCAGCTTTTGCTCAATTTGCATCTGATTTGGATGAGGCAACACGGAAGCAGTTGGAGCGTGGAAAAATGGCAACTGAGCTTATGAAGCAACCTCAATATGCAACCCTTAGCGTTTCAGAAATGGCGCTTACTTTATTTGCCATTAATAATGGTTATTTCGATGATGTTGAAGTTGCTCGCGCTTTGGCATTCGAGTCAGCGTTGAAAAGTTACATTCGTGGCCAGCATGGAAATATTCTTGATAATGTCGAGAAAAATAAAGAGCTTGATGCTGAAACTGAAAAGGAGTTGACGGCAGCAATCCTAGAATTTAAGCAAAGCGGAACATACTAATCAAATGGCTGGCAGCAGAGAAATACGCAATAAGATAAAGAGTGTAAAAAATACGCAAAAAATAACGCGTGCCATGGAGATGGTTGCGGCATCAAAAATGCGTAAGGCTCAGGATCGTATGAAGAAGGCACGCCCTTATGGAGAAAAAATACGAAATGTAGCTGCACATATGAGTCGAGCAAATACAGAGTATAGACATCCATTCTTGATTGAACGGGATACCGTTAAAAGGATTGGCATTATTGTAGTAACCTCAGACAAAGGGTTATGTGGCGGATTGAACACCAACGTGTTGCGCAAGACTCTGAGCCAAATGAGACTATGGAGTAATGAGGGAGAGGAGATTGAGGTTTGCTGTATTGGTAACAAAGGGTTAGGATTTATGAGTCGGATTGGTGCGAATATCACCTCTCAAGTTGTGGGACTTGGTGATACACCAGATATCGTGAGACTTATTGGCGCAGTTAAAGTGGTATTAGACGGTTATACATATGATAAGTTTGATCGGGTATATATTTTTTATAATCGTTTTATCAATACCATGAAGCAACAACCAGTTATGGAACAACTACTGCCTTTAACTGATGAGCTTATAAAGAGCGAAACTGGGAGTGATGAAAAGCAGAAAGTATCATGGGATTATATCTATGAGCCAGAAGCGAAGTCGGTCATCGATGATATTATGGTTCGATATGTGGAGGCATTGATATATCAGGCTGTTGCTGAGAATATGGCGTCAGAGCAATCAGCAAGAATGGTGGCGATGAAAGCTGCTTCTGACAATGCTGGCAATGTTATTGATGAATTGACACTGATTTATAATAAATCAAGGCAAGCAGCAATTACGAAAGAATTGTCTGAGATTGTCGGAGGCGCTGCAGCTGTTTAAAAATTTTGTATTAGTTTAGGGAACAACGATGAATCAAGGAAAAATTGTTCAGTGTATTGGTGCAGTGATTGATGTTGAGTTTCCACGCGAATCTCTTCCAAAAGTTTATGATGCACTAATAATGGAAGATTCCGAGCTTACTCTCGAAGTACAACAGCAGTTAGGAGATGGTGTGGTTCGCACGATTGCTCTTGGCTCTTCAGATGGTTTGCGTCGTGGAATGATAGTTCAAAACAGTGGAAAGCAAATTAATGTACCCGTTGGAACCAAAACCCTAGGCCGCATTATGGATGTTTTGGGTCGCCCCATCGATGAGATGGGGGATATTGGCGCTGAACAACATATGTCGATACATCGTGAGGCTCCTGCTTTCGATGAACTTTCGGCATCGACAGAATTGCTGGAAACCGGTATCAAAGTTATAGATTTAATATGTCCCTTTGCTAAAGGAGGTAAGGTCGGGTTATTCGGCGGTGCGGGTGTTGGAAAAACTGTCAATATGATGGAATTGATTCGTAACATCGCGATTGAACACAGCGGATATTCGGTATTCGCAGGTGTGGGAGAGCGTACGCGTGAGGGAAATGATTTTTATCATGAGATGAAGGAATCTAAGGTGCTCGATAAGGTGGCGCTTGTGTACGGGCAAATGAACGAGCCGCCTGGAAATCGCTTGCGTGTTGCATTAACTGGCTTGACGATGGCGGAATCATTCCGTGATGAAGGTCGTGATGTGCTGTTTTTTGTAGATAATATATATCGCTATACCTTGGCTGGAACAGAAGTATCTGCTTTGCTTGGACGTATGCCATCAGCGGTTGGATACCAGCCAACACTCGCAGAAGAAATGGGGCGATTGCAAGAGCGTATTACATCAACTAAAACTGGATCAATTACTTCAATTCAGGCTGTGTATGTTCCCGCTGACGATTTAACCGATCCTTCGCCTGCAACCACTTTTGGTCATCTGGATGCTACTGTAGTGTTGTCGCGTGATATTGCTTCCTTAGGTATTTATCCAGCTGTGGATCCACTTGATTCAACCTCACGTCAACTTGACCCGCAAGTTGTAGGGGAAGAGCATTATAACACTGCGCGCGCGGTACAGCAGACCTTGCAACGCTATAAAGAATTGAGGGATATTATTGCTATTTTAGGCATGGATGAGCTGTCTCCTGAAGATAAATTGGCTGTAAGTCGAGCTCGTAAAATTCAGCGATTTTTATCTCAGCCATTCAATGTTGCAGAAGTGTTTACCGGTTCACCAGGAAAATATGTGTCCTTAAAAGATACTATTAAAGGTTTTAAAGGGATTGTTGGAGGTGAATACGACGATTTGCCTGAGCAAGCCTTTTATATGGTTGGTGGTATCGAAGAGGCAATCGAGAAAGCCAAAACGCTTCAATAATTTCAGAGAAAATAGTGATGGGTACCATTTTTCATCTTGATATAGTTAGTGCTGAAGAGTCAATTTATTCTGGACCTGTAGAGTTCATGGTTGCGCCGGCTCAGATGGGGGAGGTGGGAATTTATCCACGGCATACACCGATGCTAACAAAAATAAAATCTGGGATGGTGCGTATAAAAGCTCAATTAAAGGAAGAAGAGCTAATATACGTATCTGGAGGCATGCTGGAGGTTCAACCGGATATTGTTACTATATTGGCTGACACCGCTGTGCGAAGCCACGATCTTGATGAAGCCAAAGCACTTGAAGTAAAGCGGGCTGCTGAAGAAGCTATGAAAAATAAGGAGTCAGAATTAGATTATGTTAAAGCGCAGGCTGAATTGATAGAAGCAATGGCTCAGCTTGCTGCAATAGATAAACTAAGAAAACGTGGGCACTAGTTGAAATGTAGATTGATTTTCAGTTTTTGTTGAAAAGTGACTGAATAAAAGTGAATCGACGAATGTAATTGTTACCCCTTTTGCTTATAATATATTCACTAAAAGAAAGAAAACACAAAAAAGGCGACAAAGGTCGCCTTTTTTGTGTCTTCTTTCTAAATTAAAATGATAAATATTTAAAATGAGCGATCAGCTAATTTACAAAGGCTACTTTATTCAATTAGGTTCCAGTATTTATTTTAAAATCGTTCATGAATTGTGTTGAAGCTTAATGTGGTAATTCTCGCCGCAGGTGCTGGAAAGCGCATGCATTCTTCTCTTCCAAAAGTATTGCATACTTTGGCAGGACAGTCCCTGCTTACGCATGTTATCAATACGGCCCGAAAGCTATCGCCTAATAAAATTTGTGTAGTTATTGGTCATGATGGAGAAAAAATAAAAAAATCAGTCATTGGAGATGATTTAACGTGGATAATACAAGAGCAACAATTGGGGACCGGGCATGCGTTAATGCAAGCATTGTCTCAACTTAATGATGATGGTTTGACACTCATACTTTATGGGGATGTTCCATTAGTGAGTGTCCAAGAATTGCGCCAATTATTAATCGCGGTAGAAGAGAAAAGCTGTGCTACGTTATCCACAGTCGTAGAAAATCCTTTTGGCTATGGGAGGATTGTACGTGATATAAATACCAAGGCGATTACTGCAATTGTGGAGCAAAAAGATGCCAGCACTGAACAGGAAAGTATACATGAAATTAACACGGGTATTATGCTTATACCTAATGTATATTTACACAAATGGTTACCTAAGATAAAAAATAATAATACCCAACGTGAATATTATTTAACAGATATTATTGCGATGGCTGTTAAAGATGGTGTGCATATTGCATCCGTGCAGGTTAAGAATTTTTGGGAAGTAATGGGTGTTAATAACAAATACCAATTGGCAGAACTTGAAAGATTATTTCAAAGGCATTGTGCCAATGAGTTATTGAATGCAGGAGTTAGCTTAATTGATCCTGCGCGAATTGATATACGAGGTGAACTTATCTGTGGATCCGATGTTGAGATCGATATTAATTGTATTTTTGAAGGAACTGTAAAGCTAGGTAATTTTGTGCGGGTAGGCGCCCATTGCATACTCAGGAATGTAACAGTAGCGGCGGGGAGTATTATTCATCCGTACAGCATGATAGAGGGTGCAGAAATTAGTGAAAATTGCAAGATAGGCCCTTATGCTCGCATCCGACCTGGCACTAGGCTTGCCAGTAAAGTACAGATCGGTAATTTTGTCGAAGTTAAGAATAGCCAGATTGGCGTGGAGAGCAAAGCAAACCATTTAAGCTATATTGGCGATTCTTGCTTAGGTAAAAATGTCAATATCGGTGCTGGAACTATTACTTGTAATTACGATGGTGCTAACAAACACACTACCATTGTTGAGGATGATGTATTTATTGGATCGGATACTCAACTTGTTGCACCGGTTAAGATATCAAGAGGTTCAACAATTGGTGCTGGATCAACGATTACAAAAGAAACACCCGAGAATCAGCTGACTTTATCCAGATCAAGGCAGATCAGTATTAGTGGATGGAAGCGTCCTCCAAAAATCAAAAAATAGAATGGTATTTTCTATTATCTAAATAGTATTTTTTGTCAGCGTGAGTAGCAGGAAAATGTGATATGTGTGGAATAGTAGGTGCAGTAGCAAATAATAACATCGTTCCGGTGTTGTTGGATGGATTATTACATTTAGAATACCGAGGTTATGATTCCGCTGGTCTCGTGGTGACTTGTAATGGTCTGCAAAGATTGCGCACTACGGGCCGAGTAGCCGAGTTAAAAAAGCTTGTGCATGAAAAGAATATACAAGGTCTTGCCGGTATTGCACATACTCGTTGGGCGACGCATGGGGTTCCTTCTGAGCGTAATGCGCATCCTCATTTTTCCGGAACAGCAGAATCTCCTGCTCGAATAGCTATTACGCACAATGGAATAATTGAGAACCATGAAATAATGCGCAAACGCTTGCAAGCAGAAGGGTTTGAATTTATTTCTGATACTGACTCTGAAGTAATTGCGCATTTAATTTCTTTTAACCTAAAGTATACCGGTGATTTGATAGTAGCAGTTTGCGCCTCAATTGCTGAACTACAAGGTGCTTATGCGATAGCGGTTATGGAAGAAGCACGACCAGAAAGAATTGTTGTGGCGCGTAACGGAGCACCGTTATTATTGGGTTTAGGTGAAAGTGGTAATTATGCGGCTTCTGATGCATCTGCCTTGCTAAAAGCGACTAGGAATATGATTTATTTGGAAGAAGGCGATGTGGCCGAACTTACCTGCGACAGATATCGTATTGTCAATTGTTTAAATACGAACTCAGTGAAAGAAGTGAAACGTTCTGTTCACGAAAGTAATTTATCAAGCGAGGCAATTGAGTTAGGGCCCTATGCACATTTCATGCAAAAAGAAATTTTCGAGCAACCCAGTGCTGTAGCTAATACTCTGGAGATGATTTTAAATGCAAAATCAATTTCACCAAATTTGTTTGGTAATAAGGCTGAAGAAGTATTTTCCAGAACTAGCAATGTTCTGATCCTGGCTTGCGGAACAAGTTATCATGCAGGCTTAGTGGCAAGGCACTGGCTGGAAAGTGTAGCTGGAATTCCTTGCAATGTTGAAATTGCCAGCGAATATCGTTACCGTAACCCCCTGGCAGATCAGGCTACCTTGGTGGTAGGTATTTCTCAATCCGGTGAAACTGCAGATACTCTGGCGGCGATAAGTTATGCTAAAAAGCTAGGTCATCAATATAGTCTTGCTATTTGTAATGTGCCGGAGAGTGCTTTGATACGGCAAGCTGACCTGTGCTTTCTCACACATGCAGGTCCAGAGATTGGAGTGGCTTCAACGAAAGCATTTACAACACAATTGGCTACATTATTGTTACTGGCAATGGTGCTGGCAAAAATGCGTCATAAATTATCGACTAAAGATGAGCGGCAAATGATTATGGCGCTTCGACATTTGCCAGTGGCTCTGCAACATACATTGCAAATCGAGTCACAAGTGAAAATTTGGGCAAAAAGTTTTGCACAGAAGCGTCACGCATTATTTCTTGGACGTGGAGTCCATTATCCTATCGCGATGGAAGGAGCGCTTAAGCTTAAAGAAATTTCATACATCCACGCCGAGGCTTATGCAGCAGGAGAGTTGAAGCATGGGCCGCTGGCTTTGGTTGATAATGAAATGCCTGTTGTAGCAATTGCACCTAATGATCAATTGATAGGTAAACTTAAATCAAATTTGCAAGAAGTGCACGCACGGGGTGGTGAACTCTATGTATTTGCAGATGCAGATTCTCAAATAATGCAAAGCAAGAATCTACATGTAATTCGTCTATCTGAGCATGCAGGTATACTGAGTCCTATCTTACATACCATACCATTACAGTTACTGGCTTATCATGTGGCCTTAGTAAAGGGTACTGATGTTGACAAGCCGAGGAATCTTGCAAAAGCTGTGACGGTTGAATAGTATTGGCTGGGATAAATAGAAAGTGGAATTATGTGGCTAAGAATTAACTTGTTCTTATCTTTATTGCAACGTAGTTAGGTACTATATCCGTAGAATAGAGGATGGTAATATCAACTTACTTTAGTTAAGGGTGTTATAAATGGCTGGCCATAGCAAGTGGGCGAATATTAAGCATAAGAAAGCAGCGCAGGATGCCAAGCGAGGCAAAATATTTACCCGGCTTATTAAGGAGATTACAGTGGCTGCCCGGATGGGCGGCGGGGATCCAGACAGTAATCCCCGCTTGCGTTTGGCGATGGATAAAGCATACGGTCAGAATATGCCAAAAGATAACATTGAGCGTGCGATTAAACGGGGTTGCGGTGCGCTAGATGGCGTCGATTATGAAGAAATTCGTTATGAAGGATATGGAATAGCAGGGGCTGCAGTGATGGTGGATTGCATGACGGATAATCGTGTTCGAACCGTGGCAGATGTGCGCCATGCATTTACCAAATATGGTGGAAACCTAGGAACGGATGGTTCTGTTGGTTTTCTATTCAAACACTGCGGTCAGTTAATTTTTGCACCAGGAACAAACGAGGATGAGATCATCGAAGCAGCATTGGAGAGTGGAGCTGAAGACGTGATTAGTAACGAGGACGGTAGTATCGAAGTAGTTACTGAGCCTTATGACTTCATAAATATAAAAGATGCTTTGGAGAAAGCGGGTTTTAAAGCAGAATTAGCCGAGGTGACTATGAAACCAGCAAATGAAACAGTACTCTCGGGTGATGATGCGATAAAAATGCAAAAATTATTAGATGCCCTGGAAAATTTGGACGATGTGCAAAATGTATATACTACGGTCGTACTTGAAGAGTAATAAGTTAAGCTGTCCTGAGGTGCAAAAATCCGCATTCTTGGCATAGATCCTGGATTATGTGTTACTGGTTTTGGCGTGATAGACAAGAATGGAAGCAGTCTAACTTACGTTAGCAGTGGCAGTGTTAAAACCTCAGAAGGTGAGTTACCATTTCGTCTTAAGTTGATTTTAGACAATTTATCTGAAATTATTGCTCGATATCGTCCACAACATGTTTCCATAGAGCAGGTTTTTGTCAATATCAATCCTAAATCAACATTATTGTTGGGCCAGGCGCGTGGCGCGGCAATTTGTGCAGCAGTAATGAATAATCTGATGGTGGCTGAATATACTGCTTTGCAAATTAAGCAAGCAGTTGTTGGAAACGGTCATGCAAAGAAAGATCAAGTACAAGAAATGGTGGTGCGATTGCTTAAGCTGAGCGGAAGCCCAGGTGCAGATGCAGCTGATGCTTTGGCTTGTGCGATCTGTCATGCAAATGGCGGGCTTGGTTTGGGAAAAATTGCGACAATTGGTTACCGAATGAAGCGCGGGCGGTTAGTTTGATTGGGCGGCTAACTGGAAAATTGTTGGAAAAACACCCCCCCCAGGTGTTGCTGGAAGTGCAGGGAGTTGGTTACGAAATTGATGTGCCGATGAGTACTTTTTATGATCTCCCCGCAATTGGGGGCGAAATTACTTTGTATACCCATCTTGTAATACGTGAAGATATGCACTTACTCTTTGGCTTTGCGACAGAACCGGAACGCCAGACATTTCGGCAGTTAATAAAAATATCCGGTATAGGTGCAAGAACAGCATTAGCACTCTTATCCGGTTTAAGCGTAGCTGATTTGCATCATGCAGTGAGTACTCAAGATAGTGCACAATTAGTCAAAGTGCCTGGTATTGGAAAAAAGACAGCGGAGCGTTTATTACTAGAGTTGCGGGATAAATTGGACTTGGCGTTGCTCAATTCCGATCGGGCTCTATCGTCAACTAGTGAGAGTGACATACTTAATGCCTTATTATCATTGGGATATAGCGACCGTGAAGCCAGTTGGGCTATTAAGCAAATTTCTTCGAATGCGATGGTGTCCGATGGTATACGGCAAGCGTTGCAATTATTATCTAAAGAAAGATAGTGAATAATCACAAGGGTAATAAATGATTGAAACCGATCGACTTGTAACTGCTATTTCCTCGTCGTCACAAGAAGAAATATTGGAACGAGCATTACGTCCTAAACAACTTGATGAGTATGTCGGTCAGGAAAAAATTCGTGGACAACTGCAGATATTCATTGAAGCCGCAAGGAATCGACGCGAGGCACTCGATCATGTTTTATTATTCGGGCCGCCCGGATTAGGTAAGACGACACTTGCGCATATTATTGCCAGAGAAATGGGCGTTAATTTGCGACAAACTTCTGGCCCAGTACTGGAGCGTCCAGGTGATTTGGCAGCTCTATTGACTAATCTGGAACCTAATGATGTTTTGTTTATCGATGAAATTCATCGCCTTTCACCCATAGTAGAAGAAATTCTTTATCCAGCTCTGGAAGACTATCAATTGGATATTATGATAGGAGAGGGGCCGGCAGCTCGATCTGTGAAGCTCGATTTGCCTTCATTTACATTGGTAGGTGCAACAACGCGCGCTGGCATGCTTACAAATCCATTGCGTGATCGTTTCGGTATTGTGTCACGCTTAGAATTTTATACATCGGAAGAGCTTGGCAAAATAGTTACTCGTTCTGCCAGGTTATTGAAAGTAGAGATTTCATCTGATGGCGCATTGGAGATTGCTCGCCGTTCGCGTGGCACGCCCCGAATTGTTAATCGGTTACTCCGCCGCGTACGCGATTATGCTCAGGTGAAGGCGGATGGGCATATTACTCGTCTTGTGGCAGATGCCGCTTTGAGCATGTTGGATGTCGATGCGATCGGATTGGATGTCATGGACCGGAAACTGTTATTAGCAGTATTAGAAAAGTTTGGTGGTGGTCCAGTCGGGGTTGATAATCTCGCTGCCGCGATTAGTGAAGAGCGCGACACGATTGAAGATGTGTTAGAGCCTTACTTAATTCAGCAAGGATTTCTGAAGCGTACAGCAAGGGGACGTATGGCAACGACAGCGGCTTATCAGCACTTTGGTATTGCGCAGCTAAGTAGCGGATTAAGCGGTGAACTTTGGGAAGAAAGAAATTTATAATTAATTTTATTGCTTATCAACACATGAAAATTCAAACATTGCGATTTATTGTAGCCGTATTACTGACACTCGTTGCTATGCTGTATTTTTATACCAATCGCGAAAAGGATTATTATAGTAAAAGCGCTGAGCCTGCCATCGCTCAAATATTAACCGAAATTTCGAGTTGGGAAAAGCAAGTATTTCTGCATCATTTGGCTCCAGAAGCGAAGCAAGCTATAAACGATGAGCAACTTGATAAACTGATGGATGTGTATCGTAGTTTCGGTCGGTTTCAATCCATTGAGGCGCTTAATTTTTCTCGTACTGTTAGTGCATTTTCGTTGGTTGGAGACAAGCGCATTAATTATTCAGGAATTGCTAATTTTGACGCGGGGCCAATTAGTTTAAATATTACATTAATAGAGTGGGGAGGTTTTTTTCTTGTGTATAATTTTACTTTGGCGAAAGTTTTAAACGAGTAGGATTCAAAAAAAACGGCATAATTCATGATATTGTGTTTTGAACTATGTTATTTATATAGTAGTCTTACCGATCGTTAGAATCGTTTGTTATAAATTTTACAGTGGAGGCTATTTAATAATGAATCAAAATTTATCAACCGTTTCGCAAAGATCAACTTCTGCGATAGCAACAAATAAAGTATTGCGTAATACATATATGCTTTTGTCCTTAACATTATTGTTCAGTGGATTTACTGCTGCCATATCAATGTTGATGAATATGCCACCAATGACTTATTTAATATCAGTTATTGGCGGGATGGTGATTGCAATGTTTGTATTACCTCGCTTTGCAAACTCACCAGCTGGGATCGGAATTGTGTTTCTGATTACTGGTTTGTTAGGATTTGGATTGGGTCCGATATTAACCATGTATGCGTCTCTTCCTAATGGTGGAAATATTATTACATTGTCGCTTGCTGGAACAGGAGCCATATTCATGGGACTGTCGGCGTATGTATTGACTACACGGAAGGATTTCAGCTTTCTCGGTGGATTTCTGATGGTGGGTTTTTTGTTAGTGTTACTAGCAGCCTTGGCTAATATTTTTCTGCAAATACCGGCTATGTCATTGGTGATATCAGCTGTTGTCATCATGATCATGAGCGGTTTTATTTTGTATGACACGAGCCGCATCATTCATGGAGGCGAGACCAACTACGTGCTGGCCACTATTGGTTTATATATGACAATTTTTAATATCTTCATTAGTCTGCTGCAAATACTGGGTATTATGGGTAATGACGATTAATTTCCAAATCTTAGAAAGCCTTCAAAACCCCGGTTTAGCCGGGGTTTTGTTTTGAACAAAGGAATTTAAAAGAGAAGGATGAATCATGGATTGGATGCAAATTATTTCTGCTTTGGCATTAGTCATGTTTATTGTTATTTTGTTTCCGGCAACTCGACATATGATGAAGAATAGTCCAAAAGGTACATCTTCCGATTGGATGAGCTTCGTTATTCCAATTGTTGTGATAGTACTATTTATCCTGTTGCTGGTTAAATTGGTTTGATTGCTTGATGAAATACGCATGAGTATTCGAGGCAGATTGTCAATAATTTATTTTGTAATTAATGTGATGCCCTAAAAAATAAAAAAACACGGATGCTCCAATGTTATTGATCGAAAATGTAAAACATGGGGTGCGCTTCTATTAATCTAATGATCTGGATAAACCTTTGCTGACGTAGCTTGATTCCATTATCCGTGGGTTATTGGGTAACATTTGAGGTAAAGTTTTGCCTCATCTTTATCTGTAATCTCAAAGTGTCTATTGCTTATTCCTTTACTGTCTGGTTCTGGTAATCGGTTCCCGCTAATCTTAATTATTTTTGAAAGTAAGAGGGCTGAGAGTGAGCAATCAATTATCATCCAATCACCAAGTCATTCGTTGGGGTCGATACATATAAAACTTTCGTTCTATACACCTGGTCAATGCATGCGAACGAGTTTACCAGTGATTCTTTCTCAATAATGCGTATGGCTATAATCAGTGTTGAACTGGATGCGCACAACGGCCAACGGGCTGTCATGAGTGTGCGAGGAGGTATAGACTGTAATGTTTCTACAACAATTTGATCTCTAAATTTTAACGATATCTATATGTGGATAAAACAGATTTGTTATAAGTGTTTTGCAAAGACAACAAAATTAAGATTCCTGCACAACCTTGCCTGCCAGTGCAATAACCAACTAAAATAGAGGGGGTTAAAAGACAGCTGGAGCAAAAGATGCAGATGAGTTTTGGAACACTGGAAAGCAGAGCGATTGAATCGAGATAATGTTCTGTTGAAGATTGAAGCCCTAATTGAGTGGGAGGAATTACGTCCGAAACTTACGGGTTTATACAAGCGCGAGTTATCGCATGGTGGAGGCCAAGAGCCGTTTGATGGGTTGTTGATGTTCAAAGCGATCCTGCTAGGTCAGTGGCATAGTTTATCGGACGCTGCGTTGGAGCAAGCACTGTGTGTACGCATTGATTTTCTGCAATTTTGCGGACTGTCCTTGTCGGATGCGATACCGGACGAAACCACTTTGTGCCGGTTCCGTAACCGGCTAATAACCAACGACCGGCTAGATGATCTGCTGGCCTCTATTAATGAACAGCTTCAATGCCACGGATTGATGATCAAGGGTGCGACAGGAGCGGTCATTGATGCCACGCTGATTGAGTCAGCGGCACGCCCTAAAAAGACCATCACACTGGAAGTGGATGCCGAAGAAGGTAAGGTTGTTCAGTTTGAAGATGGCAGTCAACCTGGAATCAACTGTATCGAAGAACAAAGCGCGGATCCGGATGCGACCTGGCTCTGACAAGGCAAGAAGTCGCAGTTTGGCTACCGCAGTTACCTGGTGGTGGACGCACAAGACGGCTATGTGCGCGGGGTTCACACCGCCCCTGCCAACCAGAGCGAAATGATGCATTTCGAAGCCGCTATCGATGGTGCGCATATCGAGGCGAATCGGGTGTATGCCGACAAGGGATCCGCCAGCAATGCCAATCGGCAATTTCTAAGAAAGCAAAAGATCAAGAGCGCAATCATGCATCGCGCGTACAAGAATAAACCCCTCTCGTCACGCCAGAAGCTGGCGAATCAATTGATCAGTAAAAAACGCTATATTGTCGAACAGTGTTTCGGCACAATCAAACGCTTATTCAGAATGGAACGCGCCAGCTACTTCGGTACGACGAAAGTCAACGCCCAAGTCATACTGAAAAGTATCTGCATGAATCTAAAGAAAGCAGCCAACAAAATCTTCGTAGACCAACCATTAAGGGGAGCGATCCGTCCAAATATTACATAAGGGGGAAAAATTCACCTAAAAAAAGGAAAAAACTCCACTTTCTATTAAAGTGACGTGCAACAAGTGTCACTTGGAAAATTTTCTCTGTCGCTACAGCAAAATTCTTGCGGTTGTGCAGAGGTCTTAAATTGATACGAAAATACAACCCATGCAGTATCGCATCCATGCAGTATCGCTGAAATATGCACAGTAACACCTAAAAAAACGCGGTGCATAGATCGAATCTCTGCGTTTTGTTCTTTGAGAGATGGAAACTTAATTAAGTGTGTGCAGTTAATACTTGGCTGGGGGTAGTTCTTTATCAAGTCTTTTGAGTCATAATGATTATCCGAAGTAATTATTTGCTGAGTTTCTTCATTTTGTGGGCATCAGGGTATGCGATAATATGGTGATTATTTTAATCATTATCAAATTAAACTGAAAATAGTATAGAGACGATAAACTTGTTTGAGTGCATACAAGAAAAAGTAATAAGCTGCGTTATAAATAGAGGGTGAAATCTTTTACTCATGCAATGTTTTTAGATGCATCTTTATAGCAATACCATTTTATAAACATGGGAATATTCCTATAAAAATCATGATTTTCCTTGTTTGAGTAACAGTGGCATGCTAGAATTTCCACTTGATTAATTAGCATGTAGAAGGTATCTATAACTAAGAAAATCTAAGTTGCGGATAATAAGGAAATTCAGCCAAAAAATATGATTATCGTCAATCGTAATGTGGTTTTAACAAAGCAAGGTTGTGGCGTATGAAGTTCGTAAACTGGCTGAGCAAGATAATGGTTCAGGTCTGTAGCGTTCATAATCGTACCTGAAGTCTGTAAAATTAGTAATCATGTAGGGGGAAATATGGGAAGTAAATCAGTAGTAACCTGGGCGGGGGTGTCCGCTTTTACTTTATATTCAAGCATGGCGGTAGGACAGCAGTCTAAGTATAACTTTCCCGAGCCGCAGAGTGTCATAGCACAAGATATTTATGATCAGCACATAACGCTCCTGTGGATTTGTTTGGTTATATTCATTGGTGTGTTTGGTGTTATGTTTTATTCCATACTTAAGCATCGTAAATCTCTGGGTTATAAAGCGGCAAACTTTCATCATAGTACAGCGGTTGAAGTGATATGGACCACAATACCGTGTCTGATTTTGATTGTAATGGCGTGGCCAGCGACAAAAACAGTCATTGCGATGAAGGATACCTCAAGTCCTGAAATGACCATTAAAGCGACGGGCTATCAATGGATGTGGGGATATGATTATCTTCAAGGTGAAGGTGAGGGCATAAGTTTTTATAGCAAATTGGCGACCCCAAGAGCTCAAGTGGAAAACAAGGAGCCCAAGGGCGAGCATTATTTGCTGGAGGTTGATAATCGTGTCGTTGTGCCGGTGGGCAAAAAAGTGCGTGTGATCATAACCGCCAATGATGTGATTCATGCTTGGTGGGTTCCGGCGCTGGGGGTTAAGCAAGATGCTATTCCGGGTTTTATTCGTGATTCATGGTTTACGGCAAATAAAGCGGGAATTTATCGTGGTCAATGTGCTGAGTTGTGCGGCAAGGATCATGGGTTTATGCCGATCGTGGTAGAAGTGATGGAAGCAGAAGACTACAGTAAATGGGTGGCTGCCCAGTTGAGCAATTCTGCAGTTAAAACATCAATGCATATAGAAAATAAGTAAAAGGAGATAACTATGGCAGCAGTACATGGTGACGCGCACGGACATGATGATCATCATCCCAGTGGAATAATGCGTTGGGTTACAACAACCAACCATAAAGACATTGGTACAATGTATTTATGGTTTAGCTTTACAATGTTTATGATTGGCGGATTTTTAGCAATGGGAATTCGCGCTGAGTTATATCAGCCGGGTATTCAGATTCTGGAGCCTGAATTATTTAATCAATTTACAACCTTGCATGGTCTAATAATGGTTTTTGGTGCCATTATGCCGGCCTTTGTGGGCTTTGCTAACTGGCAAGTACCGTTAATGATCGGTGCTCCTGATATGGCGTTTGCGCGGATGAATAACTGGAGTTTTTGGTTATTGCCAGTAGCGGGAACTTTGCTCGTGGGCTCATTCTTTGTGCCAGGGGGTGCAGCAGCAGGTGGTTGGACATTTTATCCGCCGCTTTCAACGCAGGGTGGTTTGGGCGTCGATTTGATGATTTTTGCAATTCATATTTTGGGTGCTTCATCAATTATGGGTTCGATCAATATCATTACTACCATTCTGAACATGCGTGCGCTTGGCATGACATTGATGAAAATGCCAATGTTTGTATGGACGTGGTTGATTACTGCTTATTTGCTGGTTCTGGTTATGCCGGTGTTGGCAGGCGTGGTAACCATGTTGCTGACAGATCGTCATTTTGGAACTAGTTTCTTTAATGCAGCTGGTGGTGGTGATCCGGTTATGTTCCAGCATATCTTCTGGTTCTTTGGTCATCCGGAAGTCTATATTATGATTTTGCCTGCATTCGGTATCGTGTCGGAAATTATCCCAACTTTTTCACGTAAACCACTGTTTGGTTATTCATCAATGGTTTATGCAACTGCATCAATTGCAATTCTATCTTGTGTTGTATGGGCGCATCATATGTTTACAGCAGGTATGCCAGCAGTTGGACAGCTGTTTTTTATGTATGCAACGATGCTGATTGCTGTACCAACCGCAGTTAAAGTATTCAACTGGACGGCGACCATGTGGCGTGGTTCGATGACATTTGAAACACCGATGTTATTTGCAATTGGATTTATTTTCTTGTTTGTGATTGGTGGGTTCAGTGGTGTAATTTGCGCGATTGTACCGATTGACATACAAGTTCAAGATACTTATTACGTGATTGCACATTTCCATTATGTATTGGTATCAGGCGCATTGTTCTCATTGTTTGCTGGCGCATATTATTGGATTCCTAAATGGACCGGTAAAATGTATAACGAAACGCTAGGCAAATGGCACTTCTGGTTGTCAATGTTCTTCTTCAATTTGACATTCTTTGTGCAACATTTCTTGGGTTTGGCAGGTATGCCACGTAGAATTCCAGATTATAATCTTCAATTCGCTGATTTTAATATGATATCCAGTATTGGCGCATTTGGATTTGGACTTTCTCAGTTGCTTTTCCTTTACATTATGATTAATTGCATTCGTAGTGGAGAGAAAGCTCCAGAGAAACCTTGGGATGGCGCAACAACTTTGGAATGGACACATTTACCATGTCCAGCGCCGTACCATAGTTTTGAGAAACCACCTATTGTCAAGTAAAGCAATAATAGGAAGCGTATGTCACAAGAAACGGATAAAAAGCGTAAGAAACTTGTAACAGCAATTATTCTGTTTGCTACGGTTGTAGCAATTTATATAACGGTTATATTAAAAGTATGGTAGAAGCTAATTCAAAATCGAATGTCTTAATGATGAAAAAGTTATTGATTTTTACATTGATAATGTTCGTATTTGGTTATGCTTTGGTGCCGTTTTATGAAAAGTTTTGCGAAGTGACCGGAATTAATAATTTGTTGCAACCGGACGTACTGACTAAAGATAACTGGGTGGATGAAGAGCGCTGGATAGCAATTGAGTTTGATGCCAATGTAAGAGGATTGCCTTGGCAATTTAAGCCGTTACAAACCAGTGCTCGCATACATCCAGGTGAGTCGGTTAATGTGATGTATGAGATTACAAACAATTCAGATCGTGAGGTGACCGGGCAAGCAATTCCCAGTTACAGTCCTCGCTTTCTGGATAAGCATTTAAAGAAATTTGAATGCTTTTGTTTTACAAAACAGGTGCTAAAGCCAAATGAAACTTTGCAAATGCCCGTTCAATTTGTGATCGATTCAGGATTGCCTGCAGATATAAATACTGTGACGATTTCCTATACATTTTTTGAGCTGCCTGCGAGCGCAAGCGCGATCAAAAAATAAGGAATCGAAAATTGAACAAAATTACTGAAAAACAAACTGGTGCACGTATTTGGCAAATTGCCAAAGCAGTAATGTTCGCTTTTATGGGAATTCGGAAAGAAAGTGATCTTGAATATGATGCGGCAACATTAAAACCTGCGCAAGTAATCATTGGCGGAATTATCGGAGCAATTATTTTTGTACTTAGCATTATGCTAGTGGTTAGGTTAGCGGTTAGTTAGATATCGAAAAATCATAAGTAGAAGGAGAGAAGAATGAGTCAAGAATCTGGACATTATTACGTCCCAGCTCCGTCGATGTATCCAATTATTGGATCAACGGCAGTATTGTTCATGGGATCAGGCGCTGCACTGACCATGAATAAAATAGAGCTCGGCTATGGGTTATTAGGGATTGGTTTTGCTATTCTGATATATATGCTGTTTGGATGGTTTGGAACAGTTGCCAGAGAAAGTGAAAGTGGGAAATTTAACGATCAAGTTGATCTTTCATTTCGTTGGGGTATGAGCTGGTTTATTTTTACCGAAGTGATGTTTTTTTGCGCATTCTTTGGAGCATTATGGTACATGCGAAATTTATCCATACCGTGGTTGATGGACGAAAGTACTGTGCTAGGTAATGAATTTTGGACATCTTATGATGGTACATGGCCAACCGCTGGTCCTGGTGTTCATGAGGCATTTACTCCGATGGGTGCTTGGGGGCTCCCGGCTTTTAATACATTGTTGTTATTAACTTCCGGGGTCACAGTAACGATAGCGCATTGGAGGCTAAAGGAAAATAGACGTGACGGCCTAAAACTGTGGCTGTTGGCCACGATAGCTTTGGGTGCATTATTTATTGGTTGCCAAGCTTACGAGTATGTGCACGCCTATAACGATCTGAATCTGAAAATGACAACGGGTGCATACGGCTCAACATTTTTTATGTTGACGGGTTTTCATGGATTCCATGTAACAATCGGCACAATTATGTTGATTGTGATTTACTTCCGTAGTGCAGCAGGACACTTCACGCCAGAGCATCATTTTGGATTCGAAGGCGTGGCTTGGTATTGGCACTTTGTTGACGTGGTATGGTTAGGTCTGTTTGTATTTGTTTATTTGATGTAAATAGCCTAATACTTGCGAATCAAGATTTCAGCTTTCATGAAACTTAAGCAATATATTTAGTTCTTTATGCTCAAGTTTCATGAAACTGGAATTGTTCAGAGTCCATATGAATTAATTTGTTATTTAGGCTGAATAGTTGCGATAACATGATCAAGAAAATTAGTTCACTCCCTCAGACTCAAGCAAAAAAATGATCATAATGGGATATCGCTTTAAGCCAAGGTTATGGTCAATTGTACTGACTATTTTGTTTGTAATAATTTTTGTTGCATTAGGTAGGTGGCAGTTGTCCCGAGCGGATGAGAGAAATACGCAGCATGAGCAACTAGAGAAGTACTCAAAGCAACCTGCGGTTACTCTACCAGGAACTCTGGTTAAATTAGTGGATTATCAATATCGTGATGTTGAAATACGAGGTGAATATCTTATTGATCATACGATATTTTTAGATAATAAGACCTATCAAGGGCGTGCCGGATATCATGTGATCAGTCCATTGAAAATTGCGAATAGTCCGCTGCATGTGGTGATTAATAGAGGCTGGGTAGCAACTGGAAATGATAGATCGGTATTGCCTCCGATTACAACTGATTCAGGGGAAGTCATAATTACTGGTACGGTAATATCGCCAGAAATAAGAACATTTGAAATTTCAAACACCATAGTGCAAGGTCCAGTATGGAACACATTTAGTTTGGATAAGTATCAGGAAATTACAGGTTTGAAAATGCAACCTATCATGGTTTTGCAGAAAGATTTAATTGAAGATGGCTTGGTACGGGCATGGGAAAAACCCGAATCCGGCGCATCGAAAAATATTGGCTATGCAATACAATGGTTTTCACTAGCGGTTACAACATTTGTTATTTTTATAGTTTTGAATGTCAAACGTACAAATTCAGAAATCAAATAGGCGTAAGTTCTTATTATTGCTGGTTTTAATGTGTGCTCCTGTAGTGATATCTTATGCTTTGTATTTCACGGATTACAGGCCGGAGAGCACTCACTATGGTGATTTGATACCTATTATCAAGGTTACCGGGACAGGCACGAATCAAAGTGATAATACGATACTTCGTATGAAAGATCTGCACGGTAAGTGGGTATTGGTAACAGTGGATTCAGGCCACTGTGATGAAGTGTGCAAAGAAAAGCTTTATTTCATGCGTCAAGTACGTTTGGTGCAAGGGAAGCAAAGCCATCGAATTGAACGGCTCTGGTTAATCAATGACGATGTTCAACCTAATGATGAATTAAAAGAGCAATATGAGGGTACTTATTTTGTCAGTGCAAAAGATAGCGAGATACTCGGGTATATCGAAACTCAGGAAACACAAACCAAGCATATTTATTTAATTGATCCAATGGGAAATTTAATGATGCGCTTTCCTGAAAAAATTGATGGCACCAAAATGGGGCATGATTTGAAGCGATTGCTACACGTTTCACAAATAGAACATTAAGTATTTAGCGCCCTATGCGACAGTATGAGGCGCTGAAACAACAAAAAGCATTTGAGAATAAATATAGGAGATTATGACATGGCTACCAGTATAGCTTGGCATGAAACGGCTTCGCGAATTAACCAATTTTATCGATTGACAAAGCCACGCGTAGTATCGTTGATTGTTTTTACGGCGGTAATTGGGATGTTTTTGGCTGTTCCAGGCGCTGTACCTATTGATATCTTGTTATTAGCGACATTAGGCATAGCATTAGTGGCAGGGGCTGCTGCTGCCTTGAATTGTCTTGTAGAGCAGAAAATGGATGCGGTAATGGCGCGTACCAAAGGCAGACCGTTGCCACAAGGTAAGGTAAGTGTTCCCGAAACTTTGTTCTTTTTGTTACTTGTTGGCGGAATAGGGCTTTTTATTCTGTATTATTGGGTTAACGAGCTCACAATGTGGTTAACATTGGGAACATTTGTGGGATATGCCATTATTTATACCGTCATTCTGAAACCATTAACGCCACAGAATATTGTTATTGGAGGTGCATCAGGAGCTATGCCGCCGGTATTAGGATGGACTGCAGTAACCGGAGAAATAGCCAGCGATGCGCTGCTGTTATTTTTAATCATTTTTGCTTGGACACCGCCGCATTTTTGGGCGCTTGCGCTCTACAGAAAAAAAGAATATGCCTCAATTGGCATGCCTATGTTGCCGGTAACACATGGTGATCAATTTACGAAATTACATGTAGTACTGTATACAATTATCTTGTGTTTGGTAACTACCTTGCCTTATATCACGCAGATGAGCGGCCTGATCTACCTAGTTAGCTCTATTCTGTTAAACGGTGTTTTCATGTATTACGCGATAGAAATTTATCGTAACTATAGCGATCAATTGGCACGAGACGCATTCCGTTATTCAATCCTTTATTTAGCGCTATTATTTGTTGCATTATTGGTAGATCACTATTTCTTCTTCTAAGATAGTATCGTAAGAAGAAGTCTATCCTACGTTTGCAATACTTCCTGATTTTTTTGTGCGATCAGGGTGTTGCAAGCGTAGAAATCAAAAACGGAGTTAAGGTGTAGCGGGAAATACTTTTCCCGGATTCAAGATGTTGTTTGGGTCGAACACCTGCTTAATATTTCTCATTAGATCAAGCGTTACATGATCAATTTCCTTTGTTACAAAAGCGCGCTTCTCACTGCCGATGCCATGCTCCCCCGACAATGTGCCGCGTAGCTTGATTACTAAATCAAATATCTCGTCCAGACAGCGTTCAGCACGTGATACTTCTTCCGTATCGTCAGGATTGATTAACAGATTGACGTGAATGTTACCATTGCCTGCATGGCCGAAATTAACATTATGTAATTGATAGTGATCGCTAAGCCTTCTCAGGCCAGCTAAAAATTGCGGTAAGGTGCTTACCGGCACTACGACATCTTCATTGATTTTTTTCGGTGCAATTTCTTTCAGTAAGGGTGATAAGGCCTTGCGTGCCTGCCACAGTGCTGCTGTATCGTTAGCTTGTTGAGCGCTAATCAATCCATCGCTGCGGCATGCCTCGAGGATAGCGGTAATTGAAGTGGAAATGTCCTGGTCAAAGCCATCGACCTCAATCATCAGCATCGCATGGGTATCCACCGGCAGCATATTCGGATAGCGTCCGCGAATAAGATTGAGCGATCCAGCATCTAGAAATTCCAATGCGCTTGGCAGTTGCGGTAACGCCATAATATTGACAATGGCTTGGGTACAGCTTGAGAGATCATTAAAATTCGCAGTAATACCAGCTACAGCGCTAGGCAGGGCGGAGAGTTTTAGAGTGGCTTCAGTAATAACAGCCAGCGTTCCTTCGGAGCCAATTAAAAGTCGTGTCAGATCATAACCGACCACGCCTTTGGTGGTGTAACAACCGGTAGTGATCAAATCTCCTGTGCCAGTCACAGCTTTCAAACCTAAAACATGCTCTCGTGTGGTGCCGTATTTAACTGCATGTGGTCCGCCTGCGCTAGTGGCAATATTGCCGCCGATACTCGAAAATTGAGCGCTTGAAGGATCCGGTGGCCAGAAAAAACCGTGGGGTTTGGCGGCATCCTGCACCGTTTGATTTAGCACGCCGGGCTCAGCCACGATGATCCGATTGGCGGGGTCGATCGAAATGATGTTCAGCATGCGTTCCATCGATAAAGCGATGCCGCCAAACTCAGGCAAGCTGCCACCTGCTGTGCCGGTGCCTCGACCGCGGGGAATCAGTGGGACATGATATTGATTGCATAATAAGACGATCTGACGCACTTCTTCCGTGGTTAAAGGGAACAGGACGGCATCCGGGGGAAAGATCTTGCGGCTGTTGTCATAAGCATACGAGTAACAATCCACCGGATCAGTATAAAAACGATCGGGTGGGAATGTGCGCTGCAGTTCGGTGAGCAAATTAGCCGGCAGCATGGGAGAAAATTAACTTGAAAGAATTAATTAAGATATTCGAACGCCTTAACAACCTTGCGTACGCCTGAAGTGGAACTGGCAATCTGAGCTGCATTATCGCCTTCTTCTCGTGTGACCATTCCCAGCAAGTACACGACGCCATTTTCAGTAACGATTTTGACGTGATTGATTTGGAACTTACGTTCGGCCAGGAAGCGTGCTTTCACCTTAGAGGTCAGCAGCGTGTCATTGCTGCGGGATGACAATGCAGTGTTAGCTGCAATGGCGATTTCGTTGTGGATTCGGCGTACATTATCGACCCCCATGACCAGTCTTTCAATATTTGTCTTGACGGCTTCTGTGGGTGCTTCTCCGGTTAATAGCACAATACGGTTATAGCTGGTCACATTGATATGGACGCTGTTACCCAATTGTTGATGGATGCGCCGTGAGGCTTTGAGTTCAATGCCTTCATCCTCAATAAAAATACCGCTGGTTCTGCGATCTTCTGAAATATAAGAATTCGATCCTGAAGCCGTGCTTACCGAATACAAAGGACAGCCAGTCAATAAAGGAAAACAAAGTAAAAGAGACAACCAGTGCCAATTGAGATATTTCATTTGATTAACTCCGCAGAATTCAAAATTTCAGGCCTGATAATACAGTAAAATAGTCGGATAACGAATAATCCATTAGCCAAAGTGTGAGCTAACAGATGGCATGAGTACAAAAAAACCGCAGCAGACGATCAATCAAAAGAGAGCGAGCACGGATAATAGCCAAACCTCATCAGCGGTGCTGGGTGTCGCTGTAGGCGAGGATCGCTATTTGGTGCCTATGACCGAGGTTAGCGAAGTCATAACCATTCCCAAATTAGCCCATGTTCCACTGACACAGCCCTGGTTTCTGGGTTTGGCTAATGTGCGCGGCAATCTCTATGGAATTACGGATCTGGGTGTTTATTTAGGAAAAGATTCCAGCCCGTTCAATCAAAAATCACGAATATTATTGGCATCACCCACTGATAAACTATATGGTGGATTCATCGTGAACAGCATGCTGGGAATCAGAAGCTTATCTGAATTCACCCCGGTTAAGGCAGTCAGGAAGAAATTGCCCCAAGGCGCTATCAAGCCATACAAAGATGCAGAAGGTCGTCTATGGCAGGAACTGAGTTTGTTTGTACTGATCCGCGAGGAAAAATTCTTGCAGATTGCTCGTGGATGATTTTTTGTTTGAATCAGCAGGTCAACACGTTTTTATTTAATATTATCTGAATAGAGATTAAAAGAATCATGTCGATTTCCCAATCAACAGCAAAAAACAAAGCCAAGATTCTGGCCGAAGCCTTGCCGTATATACAGCGCTTTCATGGCAAAACCATCGTGATTAAATACGGTGGTAATGCGATGGTGGAAGAAAATCTCAAACAGGGTTTTGCGCGTGACGTCGTGCTGTTGAAACTGGTAGGTATGAACCCGGTGATCGTGCATGGCGGCGGTCCGCAGATTGACAGCATGCTCAAACGTGTTGGCAAGCAAGGCGAATTCATCCAGGGCATGCGCGTAACCGATGCTGAAACCATGGATGTGGTTGAAATGGTGTTGGGCGGGTCGGTCAATAAAAATATCGTTAATCTGATCAATCGTCATGGCGGTAAGGCGGTTGGTTTGACGGGCAAGGACGGCGCTTTTATCCGCGCCCGGAAAATGCTCATGGCGGATCGTGAGACCGCAGGAAAATGGATCAATATCGGGCAGGTCGGCGAAATCGAATCAATCGATCCGGCGCTCATCGCTTTGCTTGATACGCAGGATTTTATTCCCGTCATTGCACCGATTGGCGTGGGAACCGAAGGCGAATCATATAACATCAACGCTGACCTGGTGGCGGGTAAATTGGCGGAAATTCTCAAGGCGGAAAAACTGATTCTGTTGTCCAACATCCCCGGCGTGCTGGATAAGGATGGCAATCTGCTGACAGGCCTGACGGCACAGCGGGTGGATGAGTTATTCGCCGATGGCACCATTTCCGGTGGGATGTTGCCTAAAATCGGCTCGGCGTTGGATGCGGTCAAGAAGGGCGTGAAATCCTGCCATATTATTGATGGGCGCGTGGAGCATGCGTTGTTGCTGGAAATTCTGACCGATCAAGGGGTAGGGACGTTGATCAAAGAAAATCAGGAAGAATTTACTTAACTGTCATTACGAGTATCGCGAAAAATCTGCAAAGATTCCTCACCTTGTTCGGAATGACAATCTTGTATTAACGGGGTTTTCTTCAAGCGCAAAACATATCAGTAGCTACCAGCGCTTGCCCAAAGCCGTCAAAATTCCTCGCAGAATCTGTACCTCCTCTTTCTCCAGTCGCGCGCGGCCAAACAAACGACGGATGCGCTGCATCAGCAGTCTGGGTTTTTGCGGATCGAGGAAATCGCTGGCAATCATCACCTGCTCAAGATGCGCATACAATAATTCCAGCTCATTGAAATTGGCGGGAAACCCAGCCAGAGGAACGGGTTCATCATTTTCGATCAGCGCCATGCGCAACTCATAGGCCATTACCTGCACGGCGCTTGCCAGGTTCAGCGAAGTAAATTCCGGATTGGCGGGAATATGGATGATCATCTGGCATTTACTTACTTCCGCTGTAGTCAATCCGGAAGTTTCCGTGCCAAACAACAGCGCAACCGGATGTTGCCGCGCATAACGCAATAATTCCCGCGCACCCTGCCGCGCGTTGAAAACATCATGCGAAAGATCGCGCGGCCGCGCCGTCATCGCAGCGGTCAACACAGTGTTATCCAGCGCTTCATCCAACGCAGTGCAGACCCTTATTTTCTCCAGAATATCACGTGCACTGACAGCACGTACATCCGCTTCTTTATCCGGGAAAGCCTTGGGATTAATCAGATAAAGCGAGCTTAACCCCATCGTTTTCATCGCCCGCGCTGCCGCACCGATATTGCCGGGATGGCTGGTGTGGCTGAGGATGATGCGGACACGGTCGAGCGGGGAAGATATATTCATGTGAGTGAGTTTGTTTGAAACGATGTGACTGACTTCAGAGCAAAATCAATGCTGCAATGGGTCTGATTTTAACAGAACAAGTCAAGCAACGGCGTTAATGCGGTAAAAGCGATCACGAACAAAAATGTATCAGTAAAGCATGTCTGACGAGTGGACAAATGCGCTTAGTACAGGAGTAGGAATGAGGCCAGATACAGTAAGTTTATAGATTACAAAACAAAATACATGCGATTCATCGGCTGTATTCTCAATTCTAGTCAAATTCCGTGCTATTTCTGCGCAATTTACGTTATTTGAGTATGACAGTAAGAGTGTGAAATGGCAGTGCTCTATAACGTAAGTTGCTGGTGATTTTTACTATAGAACACTGCGGTTATGATCAAAGAACTTAATAATTCGATTTTTCTTCAGTGGACCTGGCTTTGCCGCCCCCTTACTGATCACCTGCCGGAACTTGATGGAAAGGCTAATGGTTTTACCGTAAGCCTCAGGATCACGAGTTTCTGGTGCAATTGGCCTGCCGCCGCAAGCAACTAAGACCAAAATAACTGATACCGCAAAAAAGTGTGGAATTCGCATATGAGGCCTTTTAATGAGCAATTAATAATCAAACCTTGTGTTTCAACGATTCGCAGCATACCAACTGCAGCTATATGGGAAATTGATCTGGATCAAACTAGATCGGTTCCGCTGCCGAGTATCCATCGTAATCTGAGTTGCAGTTAACTTAAAAATTACCGGGATGGTTGAGGATGATACGAATATTATCAAACGGAAAGCGTGTATTCGTGTGGGTTATTTATTTCAGATGGAACGAGAGCCAATGATCAATTAGCGCTTCAATCGACCTGATACTAGCAGAATAAATCAAGGCAATGAGGTAATGCGCAAAAAGGCTCAGAATCACGAATCGTAGGTTACGAAATAAAAAATACATGTAGGTTATCGACAATATTCTCAATTCGCGACCTGTCCCTGAGTCTCCTAAAACTTGGAACCGATAATGCTTGGATAATTCTCAATCGTTATTGGTGGTAATTCTTATCAAGTAATTTAATAGTATGCTGCGATTCGGCATAATAGTCTTGCGCGTCTTTAAGTTCCCCTCGCTCCCGCGCCACATCGCCCATTTTATCCACCGAGACCGACAAATCGCGCAGGCTTTGCGGTGTTTCGCCGAGCTGTTGTAACAACTGCCGGCGGAGCGCCAGCGATTCGGCATAATAGACTTGCGCGTCATTAAGTTCCCCTCGCTCCCGCGCCACATCGCCCATTTTATCCACCGAGACCGACAAATCGCGCAGGCTTTGCGGTGTTTCGCCGAGCTGTTGTAACAACTGCCGGCGGAGCGCCAGCGATTCGGCATAATAGACTTGCGCGTCTTTAAGATCCCCTCGCTCCCGCGCCACATTGCCTACATTGTCCAACGAGATCGACAAATCGCGCAGGCTTTGCGGTGTTTCGCCGAGCTGTTGTAACAATTGCCGGCTCAGCGCCAGCGATTCGGCATAATAGACTTGCGCGTCTTTAAGATCCCCTCGCTCCCGCGCCACATTACCTACATTGTCCAGGGAGATCGACAAATCGCGGAGGCTTTGCGGTGTTTCGCCGTCTGCTTTGTTTAAATGTCGGGCTAGTTTGACCATGCTGCCGGCGATGTCCCAAGCCAGCTGAAGCTGGGCATGCGGCAGACAAATATCCAATGCTCTGTCCGCGGCCAGCAACACGCCACGATCCTGTTTATTTTTTACCCGGTGCCATTCATCGATAAGCTGCTGGTCAGACGCACTGAGCGGCAATTCAGAGATGTTTTCGCTGTGTTCAGTATGATCGGATGCAATTGTACTGTCAGAACGCACTATCCAGTTGTCGGTTTCTACGGTTAAATCACGGATGGCCCATAAGTCGGGCGCCAGCTCCCGGAGCAATTGCCTTTCATCGGTTGGCAGCACGATGATGATTGCGCGATTTTGTTCGCGTAGCGTTTCTCGGTTTTCATTCAAACGCCGGTAGAATTTCCGGCGGGTTTCCGGCCAGTGCTCGTCATGATTGGTACGTGTCAGATCGAGCCAGACGGGCGCGCCGGTTAATTCGTGACTGATTTTTTTACCGAGTAGTGCGGGTAGCGCGACGGTAAGGAGCTGATCAGCAGTTTCAAGTGGAACACTGTTCAATCCTGAAATACGCAAACGGTAAAATTGTTCGAGACGCGCGCGAAATAATTGAACGACTTGGGCGTGCCGGCTAAAAATGAGGATTAGGCTGAATGCATCCGACCAGCGCAAATGATTCAGCAGGCGTTGCCATTGTTGCTCCCCTTCCGGTGTCTGTTGAACGGACTCATAATCTTCGCTTTGCATGGTGGCTTATTGCAACAGCAGTTTTACCAGCACGGGATGCACGTCATACCAAGGTTCGCCGTTAACATAATTCATAATCATATTGGCATCCAGAAAGCGCGTTAAAGTTGGCAAATCATCCATCCCATCCAGAGCATGTTGTTTGCTATGGTGGATTTTTTTCAATTGTTGCTTATCGCTTTCCGGAATAGGCTGGAATTCATTGGTTAATTGGACGATCGCCCGATTCAGCATGTCGTCGTTCACTATTTCAGGTTTCGGCTGTTGGTTCACGCTGCGTGCGGCACTCAGACCCAACAGGCCTTCACACACCAAGCGAAAATAGTCCCGAATGTCGCCTCCCGATAAGCTTGCCAGGCGGAACAATTGCTTCTGTGTATAAAATTTCAGCCATTCAGAATAGCGCCGCTGAATGATCTCCTGCATGATTTCTAGCCCTGAATGATCCTCTTCTCCTTTTTTATTGCGTACATGAATATTAGGCCAGATGCAAATCGGATTAGCGCCAAGATTGCGTGCGATGTTTGGAGCGCGTGGAATGAGAAACGGCGGCACGGTGTACACCACATGCAAGCCGGGTAGCGCTAGATTTGCGGCCTGACCGGAAAATAATTCGACAATGCTGTCATAAACCGATTGGGCATCGTCGCCCACGCCACGGATTTGTTCCAGAGAATCAACCAGCAGCACGATCTTTTTGTCAGTATTGCCTTTTTTGAGTGCGTTGACTAAATCTCTGATGTATAGATGTGCTTTTTGCACCAATCCATCCAGGTTGCCACGCAATTTCTCCTGTACCTGTTTTTTGAAATTGGCATCGCGTTGTAGCCGTGCGCCAATTTTTGCGGTAGCGACACCCAAATTGCCTTCAACCTCTGCCTTTTCAATTTCAATTTTTGTTTCAGTGAGAAAGCTCCATAGCCTTGCTAAAGGTGAGTCTGCGAGGATCCCGATGCTATGATCTGAAACTGCCCGGTCAGCTAAAGCAGCAATTAAAGACAGCAGAAAATCTCCCAGTTCCAATGGCTTGGTCATCAGCACATACTGCTGCATATTGGTCAGAATGACAATATGTCCTTGGTTTTCCAGCAGGTGTTTCAAGCGACGCAATTCCGTACTCTTGCCATTGCCTCGGAACCCGGTTAATAAATTTACGCTCTCCGATTCAGCAAAATCTATGCGATGAGAAAGCTGCAGAATGGGGTCAGACGCTGGGTTTTGTTGCAATATTGGTACATAAAGCGGACTATCAAATTCTAGTGGTAAACTGTTCTGCAAGGTATTATGAAAAGCCTTGAGTTGTGGCAACAGGTTATCGTTTTTATTCATTGTGTTGTTTATTAATGGAATATAAATGCAGGAATATTATCAGAGAATTGAATTTATTATCGCATTGAACAGAGCGATATATTACTGGATCCTTATAGCCTATTTGTTGAAATTCGGGCATGCTTGCAAGGGCATAAGTCTCTCAGGCAAGGCGGGCTTGGATGTTTGCTGACTATTTTGCTATTGACAGCATCCTTCGTGTCCCAACTAGCACTGTTTCATAAAGCGTTTCGACGAAAATTTTTCGGAGCACCGTCTACTATAAAATAAAAGTACCGTCCAATCATGACAATAAAGAAGTTCGATATGTCAGAAAACGGATTCTGTGGCTTTCAATTAACACATTTTAACGAGTCTTGTTGTGGCGTGGCAATATAAAATGGGTGGCAGATCGGTCACTTCTTCTGGCGTGGTTGCCAGTGCATGTGGTTAGCACATGGCATTATCAAAAAAGATGTTAGGTCAGAATTAAGAATATTTATTCTTTCCGAGAAGAACCCCACTCGTTCGTTGAATGGGGAGATGCTGATGACAAACAATTTGTTTCTTTTTGAGATCGCAGGTTGAGAAAAAAGAATAACATTAATTTTTGATTAAAAATGAGTTTAATCATTCATAATGACTTATGTAGAGCTTCTCAGATTTTACTATCCAGCCCATTCTCGGCCAATTCCGCAGCGCGGAGGATGGCTTTGGCTTTATTCTGTGTTTCTATCCATTCGTTTTGCGGAATAGAGTCGGCCACGATGCCCGCGCCTGCTTGCACGTGCAGTTGACCGTCCTTGATCACCCCGGTGCGAATTGCAATGGCCAAGTCCATATCGCCGTTAAACCCAAGATAACCGACCGCTCCGGCGTACACGCCGCGTTTGGAGACTTCCAGTTCATCAATGATTTCCATCGCGCGCACTTTGGGCGCGCCGCTTACTGTGCCGGCCGGAAAAGTGGCGCGCAGCACGTCAATCGCGCTCAGTTCCGGTTTTAGCTTGGCCTCGACATTCGATACGATGTGCATGACATGGGAGTAATTCTCGATTTGCATTTTTTCCGTGACTTTGACGGTTCCGGTTTGCGCCACGCGACCGATGTCATTGCGGCCCAGATCCATCAGCATGACGTGTTCGGCGATTTCTTTCGGATCGGCCAGCAGGTCGGTTGCCAGGGCGGCATCCTCCTGGGGGGTTTTGCCACGGGGGCGTGTACCTGCAATCGGGCGTACGGTAACCGTGTCACCTTCCAGACGCACCAGTATTTCCGGCGACGCGCCGACTACGTGAAAATCATCAAAATGGTAGAAGAACATGTAGGGAGAAGGATTGAGGCTGCGTAGCGCGCGATAGAGCGCCAGTGGCGATGCGGTATAGGGTTTGCTGGTGCGTTGCGATAACACTACTTGCATGATATCGCCATCGAAAATATAGCGTTTGGCCCGATCGACAGCGGCTTTGAACTCGGCTTCAGGAAATTCCGCAACTGCTGTGCCGGGAGCGACAGCTTGTTCGTCTGGAATCGTTACCGGTTGACGTAATTTTTCCAGCAGGGTTTTAAGCCGCTGACGTCCGGTCTGATAGGCGTTTTCCTGTGCCGGATCAACATACACGATCAGATAGAGTTTGCCGGAGAGATTGTCTACTACGGCCAGTTCTTCGGACAGTAGCAGCAAAATATCCGGGGTATTCAAGCTGTCCGGTTTGGCCTGGCTTTTCAGCTTATGCTCGATGTAGCGCACCGTATCGTATGAGAAATAGCCGGCCAAGCCGCCACAGAAACGGGAATTTCCGGCAGGGCAGGGAGCCGCTTTAAATTGCGCCAGATAGGACTCAATGTAAGCCAGGGCGTCATCAACCGTGACTGTTTCCGATCCACCCTGATTGATCAGGGTGATGGTGTCTTCATACACGACCATGCGCGTTGCTGCCGGTAGTCCGATGATCGAAAACCGGCCAAAGCGTTCGCCGCCCTGTACCGATTCCAATAAATAGGAGTAAGGCTGGTTGGCCAGTTTCAGATAAATCGATAAAGGGGTATCCAGATCCGCGTAAGTTTCCAGAACGATTGGAATGCGATTGTATCCCTGCTGCGCGAGCAGATTGAATTCGTCCTCGGTCATGAAAGATTTTAAGCGATGCTTTTAATCAATTTTGTTGCATCCACCAAGGTATCAACGATGGCATCGCAATCCAGTTCGTATACATCGCGCCCTTCGTTGTAACCATACGGTACACAGAATACATGGCAACCGGCCGCCCGGCCGGCGATGGCGTCATTCAGCGAATCGCCGATCAGTAGTGCTTCATGCGGTTGCGCATCGAAGTATTTGCAAATATGCGTGAGCGGCATAGGATCGGGCTTTTTCTTGGGTAGACTGTCGCCCGACAGTACGATCTCGAATTTGTTAAATAGCCCTGTCGCATGCAGCAGTGGCAGGGTAAATGCTTCAGCTTTGTTGGTGATGCAGGCCAATTTGTAGCCCGCTTGCTGCATGAGTTGTATGCCCTCAACCACGCCGGCATAGGGGCGCGTATTGATGCTTAAATTGTTGGCGTAATGCTGCTCGTAAATCGGCAATGCTTTGGCGAACAAAGCGGCATCGGGTTCTGCATCCAGTTGCCCGGTTAAGGTGCGTTTGACCAATTTCTGTATGCCTTTGCCGATATAGGAGCGAATTGTTGCTGTCGATTGTTCTGGCATGCCCAGATCCTTCAACATCAGGTTTGCGGCTAAGGCGAGGTCTTCAGCGGTGTCGAGCAATGTGCCGTCCAGATCGATCATGATGACCTTGATCGCTATCGGGAATGCTGTTTTGTTAGCTGAAGCCGTGTGACTAGAGGAACTATGATTCATTGGAATAGTGGAAAAACAATATATATGAAAATTGTGATGGGTTAAACTTTTGCCAGTTCAGCCCGGAATGCGGCGACGATGCTATCATATCGATGCGGGTCGGCATCCTTGCCAGCCTGATACACCGCAGAGCCCGCGACGAAAGTGTCGGCTCCGGCGCGAGCGATTTCAGCTATGTTATCCACTTTTACGCCGCCGTCAATTTCCAGCATAATGTCTTTGCCACTGGCGTCGATACGTTTTCTGACAGCGCGCAGCTTGTTCAGCGCTTCGGGGATGAATGTCTGTCCGCCAAATCCTGGATTCACCGACATGATCAAAACCAAATCCAGTTTGTCGAGCACATGATCCAGGTAGTGCAGCGGCGTGGCCGGGTTAAACACCAATCCTGCTTTGCAGCCTTGCTCTTTAATCAATCCGATAGTGCGATCGATGTGATTCGAGGCTTCCGGATGGAATGAAATGATATTGGCACCAGCCTTGGCAAAATCAGGAATAATGCGATCCACAGGTTGCACCATCAGATGCACGTCGATAATTGCATCGGTGACCGGGCGAAGGGCCTCGCAAACCAAGGGGCCAATGGTGAGATTGGGGACATAATGGTTATCCATTACATCAAAATGGATGATATCCGCGCCTGAGTCAATCACATCGGTGACTTCCTGACCCAATTTGGCGAAATTAGCGGAAAGTATGCTGGGTGCTAAACGGTACATGGAAAAAACCTCTCAATATTCAAATCAGCTATTTTAACCGCAAATGTCAGGCTGCGCGTAAAAGAGTGATTGTTAATGGATAAATTTTTTGATAATACTTTCTGAAATGTTTATCTGAGAAACGATCAAATGATTCGGAAATGTAAAGTGAATCGAAAATAAATAGAGAAGAAAGAGAACTAATTCCGTGATTAACAATAAATAAGGCAATGTAAGGATAAGGAGGTAAATTAGATTGACTAATACCGAATACCAATTGAAGCCATTATTTAATTTTGGATCAGAATCTTCTATTGTGCTACACAATGATGTTCCAGCGTCTATTTCTATAAATGGGAAGATATACCAGGGCTCAAGCGATGTGCGACTTGATTTATTACCTCAAGCAGGAATTCACTTCTATGGTTCGTTTCATGATGTTCTATTTTTGGCATTTGTTGATCGAAAAGCTATAAATTCTTTTTCTATAAATGATATTGAAATAAAAGGATTTTTTGTTCCCGGGGGAGATCCTGAGACCGGAAAGCTTTTTGTCAAATGTTATCCAAATTTGGGTTCGATAATCGGAATGGGAAATGATGGGACATTGATCGAGCGGATTATTTTCCATTTGTTTAACTTTGTCGATTTTATGGGAAACAGACGATCTTCCGAGCCGAATGGAACGGGGATCGAGACGACAATTGAGCATATGGATTTGATTTGCGATGAATGGAAGATTGAGTTGAAATCGTTATTATCAACAAAGGAAAACATCAATTTTCTAAGAGAGAATGGGGGATACCGATCAACCCATATTGGGAGTATTCAGAAGCAGAATGGCTTTTCATTTACCGGGAGTGATGCTAATGAATGTTTAACGGCACTTCGTTATTTTCTTTCCTTTATTAAAGGCGGATGGTGTAACCCGATTTGTTCGGTGGGGTTCGATGTAACGGGTGAGCGTGTTTGGGAACAGTGGTCGTCGCCTAGAGAAGCTTGGTATAAACCCTTTTCGTGGTTTGACGCTCAAAATACAAAGCAATTGACCAGTTTGTTTTGTGGCTTCATGAGGCTATGGAGGAATGCCGATTGGCAAGGAGCACTCAAGGAGATTATCTATTGGTACTTAAATGCAAATTTTTCATCGCGCGGTATTGATGCCGGAATCATCCTGACCCAAGCAGCAATCGAACGCCTTTCCTATGAATATGCAGTAAAAGCTAAACGTCTTGTAACTGTAGATGGATTTAAGAATCTCTGGGCATCCGACAAGTTTCGGTTACTATTCTCTTCTCTGAGGATTCCATTGAATATTCCGCCAGAAACTTCCAGTCTTGGAGATCTTGCTCGGAGCCAGGGAATGAAATGGATCGATGCCCCGCACGCTTTAACAGAAATAAGGAATTCTCTAATTCACCCGGAACATAAGAAACGTGGTCAGCTTGACTCTGCTTACTTCGATGCTTGGAATTTAGGTTTGTGGTATTTGGAAATGGGAATTCTTGCTATTTGTAATTATGAGGGAGCTTATGGAAATAGGTTGAAGCTTAATCGAATGGGGGAAGTTGAAAATGTACCGTGGAGTTGAATTTTAAATTTGTGACGGATATGTTTTACTTTCTTGCCATTAACGGGATAGCAATTGATTGTCAATATTGATGCTATTTCTTGGTAAACTACCGCTAAGAACGTAAAACAGTTTGGAACGAAAAGATGACCGAAGAGAGCAAGTATGAAATTGAAGTCAGTGTTCGTACCGTATATCTGCCCGATCAATCGGATGAGGAATCGGAAAGGCACGTGTTTGCATATACCATTACGATTGCAAATAACGGGACAGTTGCAACCCAACTCATCAGCAGGCATTGGATTATCGATAACGGAGATGGCACGATTCAGGAAGTGCGCGGATTGGGCGTTGTGGGCGAACAGCCTTTTCTCAAGCCGGGAGATAGTTTTGAATATACCAGTGGAACGGTGATTTCTACGTCGGTTGGATCAATGAAAGGTAGCTATCAGATGGCAGCTGAAGATGGTTTTCATTTTGATGTGGCTATACCGGAATTTATCCTGAGTGTTCCCAGAACGCTGCATTAGTGTGGCTGATTTGAAGATCCTGGTGCATGTGTGTATTTAAGCCTTTATCATTTTAATGACCGGTAAGCTCTATCTGGTTCCGGCGCCAATCAGTCAAGCCGATATCGCTTGGGTATTGCCTGCGGCGGTGCAACAATGTGTGGCTGAAATTTCTCATTTTATTGTTGAGCACCCTAAGACGGCGAGGCAATTTCTGAAACAGCTGAGTTGCACATGCCCTTTGCAGGAATTGAATATCCAGATTCTGAATGAGCATACGCAAGCAAAAGATTTTTTAGCTTTGCTGGATCCATTATTAGCTGGACATGATGTGGGCTTGTTATCCGAAGCTGGCTGCCCGGCCGTGGCGGATCCTGGAGCCGGGCTGGTCAGGCTGGCGCATAGAAATAATATTCCTGTCGTGCCTTTGGTTGGGCCATCCTCCATTTTGCTGGCGTTGATGGCATCGGGCTTGAATGGTCAGCGATTTGCCTTTCACGGCTATTTGCCAATTGAGGGCGCAGCAAGAGCAAGTAAAATAGTCGAGCTGGAAAGAATATCGATCCATCTGAAGCAAACGCAGATTTTCATTGAAACCCCCTACCGTAACCAGAAACTGCTCGAGCAACTCGTCAAAGTGTGCAATGACAATACCGACTTGTGCGTTGCAACCGATCTGACATTTTCCCGAGAGATGATTGCAACCAAATCGATCAAAGAGTGGCGGTGTGCTTTACCAGATGTCAATAAAATACCGGCGATTTTTTTATTGCAGGGATAACTGATTCTAATATGAGTGTTATCCGCTGATCTGAGTGATTATTGATCACGGTGCTTTTTCTGAATAAATTCTATTTTGTAGCCATCGGGATCTTCGATAAATGCAATGATTGTTGTGCCATGTTTCATTGGACCCGCTTCACGTGTTACTTTGCCGCCCATTTTCCTGGTGCTTTCACAGGCTTGATAAGCATCGTCGACTTCAATGGCGATGTGGCCAAAACCTTCACCTAAATTGTATGAAGAGGTATCCCAATTATGCGTCAGTTCCAATACGGTACCGCTAGCCTCATCCTGATAACCTACAAAAGCGAGGGTAAACTTGCCATCCGGGTAATCTTTGCGGCGTAATACTTTCATCCCTAAAACTTGCGTATAAAACGCAAGTGATTTTTCGAGATTTCCAACGCGAAGCATAGTATGCAGAATACGCATTTAAATTTTTACCATTTCAAAATCTTCTTTACGTGCGCCGCACTCCGGGCAAGTCCAATTGATCGGCACATCATCCCAGCGCGTACCCGGTGCAATACCTTCATCTGGAGATCCTAAGGCTTCATCATAGATGTAGCCGCAAATTAAACACATATAACGATTATATTGATGATTCTCTTCAGTAGGCATGATAGATAGCAGTGTCCTTTTAGGTTAAAATAATATTTTACGGTATTAATGCATGTTACAGCCACCCCCAATCGTACTTTCTTTTGCTGCAAATGACCCCAGTGGTGGAGCAGGCCTGCAGGCGGATACGCTGACTATCGCCAGTTTGAGCTGTCATCCTCTATCTGTCATGACGGCTATAACTGTCCAGGATACAACAGGTGTAGATGAGGTAATACCACTGGATTCCGAATGGATTGCGGATCAAGCGCGCGCCGTTCTGGAAGATATGCCGGTGCATGTATTTAAGATTGGTTTGCTGGGCAGCGTTGAAATTATTGCTGCGATTGCGGAGATAATTTCCGATTATCCGCATATCCCTTTAGTGATGGATCCTATACTGACTTCCGGACGCGGAGATGAGCTTGCGAATGAGGAAATGATTGATGCGATGCGCGAATTGTTGTTGCCGCAAGTTACGATATTAACGCCCAATAGCTTGGAGGCAAGGCATCTTGCCCAACTTGATGGGGACAGTAGTGAAAGCAGGCTGGATTTGAGCGTTTGCGCCCATCGGTTATTGGATATGGGATGCGAGTATGTATTGATAACGGGCACGCACGAAAATACAGCGCAAGTGAAGAATACCTTGTTTAATGTTGAAGGTATCGTGCGTTCAGATGAATGGGAGCGGCTTGAGCATACGTATCATGGTTCGGGTTGTACACTGGCATCGGCAATCGCTGCATCATTAGCCAACGGCTTATCAATTAGCGAGAGTGTCTTGGAAGCGCAGGATTATACCTGGCACACATTGCAAGCAGGATTCCGGCCCGGCATGGGGCAATATATTCCCAACAGGCTTTTCTGGGCCAGAGATATTGCAGGCAGTGAAGACGAGAATGGCGATACAGCCGTTGAGACGCCATAAAATTAGAGGGTTATATGCGATAACGCCGGATTCCGAGAATACCGGCGAGCTGCTGGGTAAGACGCAGCAAGCACTGGCGGGGGGGGTACGGTGTATTCAATATCGTAATAAATCCGTGGATAATGGGTTACGCAAAGAACAAGCCGGATTACTGTTGCAGTTGTGCAGAAAGCATGAAATTCCTCTAATTATCAACGATGATATTGATCTTGCACTAGAGATTGATGCGGATGGGGTGCATGTGGGGCGTGATGATAGTACGGTATCCGATGCGAGAAAATTTTTGCAGCAAGACAAGATTGTTGGGGCGTCGTGTTATAACAATCTGGATCTGGCGATTGAGGCTGAAAAACAAGGTGCAGATTATGTCGCTTTTGGGGCTTTTTTCCCTTCAGTGACCAAACCGGAAGCAACACCGGTTTCAATCAGCCTGATCAATCACGCGAGGCAAATATTAACAATACCAGTTGTCGGGATTGGCGGAATTCAACTGAACAATGCCGCAATGGTTATTCATAACGGCTGTGATGCCATAGCCGTTTGCAGCGATTTGTTTCAGGCCGGAAATATTAGGGTAAGAGCAGCGCAGTACGCGCAATTATTTGCAGGAAATCTGTAATACATTTTAATCCGGATTGTTTTTTATCTTTATCAATTCTTTTTATGAGTAACTAAATGACTTCACGTAATCATCTATTGTTCGAACAATCTCAGCAATATATTCCTGGCGGTGTAAATTCCCCGGTCCGTGCGTTTAAATCGGTTGGTGGTGAACCGGTTTTTTTTCAGCGTGGCGAAGGTGCGTATTTTTGGGATGCGGATGGTAAATCGTACATCGATTATGTCGGTTCATGGGGGCCTTTGATTTTGGGTCATGCGCATCCCGAGGTCGTGAAGGCGGTTCAGAATGCCGCACAGAATGGATTAACATTTGGTGCACCTACCGAAGCCGAACTGGAAATCGCGCAGTTGATTTGTCAATTGATTCCTTCCATTGAGCAGGTGCGATTAGTCAGTTCCGGCACTGAAGCGGGCATGAGTGTAATTCGCCTGGCGCGGGGTTTTACCGGCAGGAGTAAGATCATTAAATTTGAAGGGTGCTACCATGGGCATGATGATTCCTTGTTGGTCAAGGCAGGCTCGGGTGCATTGACCTTCGGTAATCCTAGTTCCGCCGGGGTTCCGGCGGAAACAGCCGGCCATACGATCGTTCTGGACTATAATGATATCTCAGGCATCGAAGCTGCATTCAATCAATGGGGAAAAGAAATCGCCGCGGTGATTGTTGAACCGGTTGCCGGCAATATGAATCTGATAGCTCCGCAACCTGATTTTCTTGCCAAGCTGCGGGAGTTGTGTACGCAGAACGGTAGTGTGTTGATATTTGATGAAGTGATGACCGGATTTCGCGTCGGTTTGGGGTGTGCGCAAGGGCTGTATCAAATCAAGCCTGATCTGACCGCACTGGGTAAAGTCATCGGTGGTGGCATGCCGATGGCGGCATTCGGCGGACGCCGCGATATCATGCAGTGCTTGGCGCCCCTTGGTCCGGTTTATCAGGCGGGTACGCTATCTGGTAATCCGGTGGCTGTTGCAGCGGGGCTGGCTACGTTGAAGTTGATTCAAGCGCCTGGTTTTTACGATAAATTGTCGAGTAGAACACAGCAATTGGTCGAGGGCATTACTACCAAAGCTAAAAATCGTGGGATTGATTTTTGCGCACAATCTATTGGCGGTATGTTTGGTTTGTATTTTAGTAAAAATATTCCCGCTAGCTTTGCCGAGGTGATGCAATGCGATAAATCAGCTTTTAATCGATTCTTTCATGCCATGTTGGAGGAAGGTATTTATTTTGCGCCTTCGGCTTTTGAAGCGGGTTTTGTGTCGTCAGCGCATGGAGATAATGAATTGGATAAGACGCTGTCTGCGGCAGAGAAAATCTTCGGGAATTGGTAGTTCAGTTTGTTGTTAGTAATGGATGCGAAGTGAAAATAAAAAAGGTGGCAAGTGCCACCTTTTTTATTTCTTAATTGGAGCACTACTCAGCGCATAGTGGAAATGTAAGCCGAAACGGCGCGTTTTTCCAGAGGATTCATGCGGGTAAGTACTTTCTGCATGACATTATTGTCATCACCGCCTCGCTCGGCTTTGTTAAACAGCTCCAGCTGCATCATCGTATATTCTGCATGCTGTCCGGCTATTGCAGGGTAATGAGGCGGGATACCGGCACCCGTGGGACCATGACAGCTAGCGCAGGCAGGAATTTCGTCACCGAGGTTTCCGCCGTGATAAAGAACTTTGCCTGCCTCAACTAATTTCTCATCGGCTGCTATTGAGCTCGGAGTGGCTTTTTGTTTGGCATAATACGCGCCAAGCGCTTTCATATCTTCCTGGGATAGCGTAGCTACCATGGCGGACATGACAGGACTATTGCGTTTAGGCGGTTCATTGCCAGTTGCTTTAAAATCCATGAGCTGCTTAGTGATATACTCGGCATGCTGACCCGCCAGGATAGGGTTCATCGGAATAACGCTGTTGCCATCCGCATTGTGGCAGCCCGCACACACGCCCGATGCAATTTCCTCAACTGTGGCAGGTGCAGCGGGGGTGGTATCAGCAGATGCAGCATCATCTTCGGGGGCTTCAGCCGAAATCGGTGCAGCCATTGCAAATGCTGCGAGCATTACCATCATCTTAATCATTTTCATATTTCTTATTCCGTTTTGTTTTTAAAAGGCTTTAAAAAATTGCTAGACATGTTCGAGAAATAACGGCGTATTTTAACAAGGCATAACAACGTTAACAACAAAATTAAGCTGATCTTTGTTAATTATAATATTTTATTTTTCAATGAAAATAATCTTTATTATTTTACTGTTAGTTAATATAGCCTATGTAATGGGCAATCAGCTCTTATCGGAAGAGAAAAATGAACTTCTGCCGACTCAACAGAATCCTGAAAAAATAGTATTGGTTTCGACGCATGAAAGTTGTTTGATCTGGGGTAAGTTTTATGAAGAACAAATCCAATATGCTCAGACAGTTTTATCGGAATTATTTCCTGAACTGCTGTATAGCCTGGAGGAATCGGGTGATACCATTATGTTCTGGTTGCATATTCCACCTTTTCCGAATAAAGAAGCTGCCAATCGTGAAATCAATAAATTAAGAAATCTGGGCATTGTCAGTTTTCGCGTCAAAGATGAAACGCAATGGAAGAATGCAATTTCTCTGGGTATGTTTTATGATCAGAATGATGCGCTGAAACAACTAAGGGAGACGGAGAAAAAGGGTATCGCCAATGCCGGAATAGAAGACCGCAGTGTTTTGCTAAAAAATATAGTTATCCATAATCCGACGCGAATGATTAAGGAGCAGATGCAAAAATTGGTGGAGCAATTTGATGACACGCAATTGGTTCAAGGCAAGTGTGAGCGCTTATAATGTTTATAATATACCTGCATAGGAACGTTGGATTATCAAATTTGTTGCAATTTATTAAAAATTAATGAACTTTCAAAGCTTCTCACTCAATCATCAAATAAACTAATAATGACGGTACTGATAAAAACAGCGCAAGAAATAGAAAAAATGCGCATTGCAGGGCGGCTGGCAGCCGAAGTGCTTGACTACATAAAGCCTTATGTTGCGGCAGGCATCACTACTGAGGAGCTGGATTCATTGTGTCATCACTATATGGTCGATGTGCAAAAAACGATTCCCGCGCCCTTGAATTATGCCCCTGCAGGGCATACTCCTTACCCCAAATCCATTTGTACTTCGGTGAATAATCAGATTTGCCATGGTGTTCCGGGTCAAAAGAAATTAAAAAACGGAGATATTATTAATATCGATATTACCGTGATTTGTGAGGGATATCATGGAGATACCAGTCGGATGTTTTACGTGGGGGAACCTTCTATCCAGGCGAAACGTTTATGTGAGGTTACGTTTGAAGCGATGTGGCGGGGCATCGATGAAATCAAGCCAGGCAAACATCTAGGGGATATCGGGCACGCCATTCAGAAATTGGCCGAAGGGGTGGGGTATAGTGTGGTTAGGGAATTCTGCGGTCATGGCATAGGCGCAAAATTTCATGAAAATCCTCAAGTACTGCATTATGGTCGGGCCGGAACCGGGCTGGAATTGCAACCGGGGATGATCTTTACCGTAGAACCGATGATTAATGCGGGTAAAGCCGCCATTCGCCATCTGCCGGACGGTTGGACCGTAACCACCAAAGATGGCAGCTTGTCAGCGCAATGGGAACATACCATTCTGGTTACCGCAGACGGTTATGAAGTTCTGACCGTATCAGCAGGCACTCCGGGTAAACCTGCTTATCGTTTTTCCAACTAGGTTCTCATTCTCAAGATAAAATTCAATTATGATACGAAGCCATCAACGTACACCGGCACAAATTCGCCCGGTCAACATTATTCGTCATTACACCAAGCACGCCGATGGGTCGGTGCTGATCGAATGCGGCGATACCAAAGTGATTTGTACCGCCAGTATCAGCGAACAAGTTCCTCCTTTCCTCAGAGGGCAAGGCCAAGGCTGGCTGACAGCCGAATACGGCATGCTGCCCGGCTCGACGAATACCCGTATGCAGCGTGAAGCGGCAAAAGGTAAGCAATCGGGACGCACGATGGAAATTCAGCGCCTGATCGGACGTGCGCTACGCGCTGCGGTCGACCTTAAAAAACTCGGTGAACGCACCATTCAACTTGATTGTGACGTAATCCAGGCTGATGGCGGCACGCGCACGGCCAGTATCACCGGTGCATTTGTTGCGCTGCACGACGCGATCGAGAAATTAATTTATCAGCAACTCATTGAAACCTCGCCGATCACGGATCATGTGGCGGCGATCTCGGTCGGCATTCATCAAGGCGTTGCGGTACTGGATTTGGATTATATTGAAGATTCTTCATGCGATACGGATATGAATGTGGTGATGACCGGAAATCTGGGCATCATCGAAGTGCAGGGCACGGCGGAAGGCAACGCTTTCAACCGCAAAGAACTGGACACGATGCTTGATTTGGCGCAACAAGGTATTCAGGAATTGATTGCGATACAGAGAAAAGTTTTGCTGGCGAAATAATCTGGCGACTATGGATCCACTGAAGCAGCTGGTAATCGCGAGTAACAATCAAGGCAAGTTGCGTGAAATTAGCGCATTGCTTGAGCCGCTGACCATTACCGTGGTGCCGCAATCTGATTTTGATGTGAGTGAAGTCGATGAGCCTTACGGCACTTTTGTCGAGAATGCATTGACCAAAGCGCGTCACGCCAGCCGTTGCTCCGGCTTGCCTGCATTGGCGGATGATTCAGGCATCTGTGTGCAAGCGCTGAACGGCGCACCCGGCGTCAATTCCGCACGCTACGCTGGCGAACCTAAATCGGATGCGCGTAACAATCAAAAACTCATCGAAGCCCTGAAACAACAAACCGATCGCCGCGCTTATTACTATTGCGTCATCGTACTGCTGCGCCATGCCGACGATCCGCAACCGATCATCGTCGACGGATCGTGGCACGGCGAAATCATCGATCAGCCGCGCGGCGAAGGCGGGTTCGGTTACGATCCGTATTTTTATCTACCGGAACTCGGTAAAACCTCCGCTGAATTGACTGCGGAACAAAAAAATAAAATCAGCCACCGGGGCCGGGCGCTGGCGGAGTTAGTCGAAATTTTACGTGCTGGGAAATTTTGAAAACTAATAACTTACAAAATTTCCTTAGCTTAGCAGAGTGATACTTCGTAGAAACAAAAAATCTTAGTTCTGAGCCCTTGTTGAAACGATTTTAGCGAATGGTGTTACTGAGTTTACTCTTGCATACGGTAGCGCTTGGAGCATATTTCTTTGCTAGCGCTATAAGTCGTGACATGTCTTTTTTATCGCCTCTGGGGCCTAATGTGAATTTTGCTTGATTCAAAGCGTCATAGATATTTATATCAATGTACTGTATAGAAGGGTAATTTTTTGATTTTATGCAGTTTATATGGTGAGCTGAGTACTTCTCAACAAAGCCAGGATTATTGAATCCGTCAGGTGGAAATACTAACGGAGGAAATGCACATAGGATAAATCTATATTCACTCTGAAATTGCCATTCCTTCTGTTTAAAGCTTGCGAACGTATTTAATCCTTTAATACTGAGTATTTCTCTCCCTTCTGCATCATGGGTGAGAGCAATATTCCGATTGAAAATTTCAAGTATGTTATCGACGTACTGAATCTTTCTGCTAAACCAGTTTTCGTACAAAAATATCATTTGTAACCAATATTCATCTGAAAAGATTTCGTTCCAATTTACAGGAAATTTAATATTATCATATACAGTCATCCCTACGTTTGGTGGAGGAACAAACGGCTGAAAGTTGAAGAATGACTTTGGCAAGGTGATCATGACTCCTTTCATGGAGTCGCCATACATTTCCCACTGCGGTATGTTTTCTTCTAATAAATCTGTCCAGCAACTAACGTAAAGAAACCTCGAGAAATCGTAAAAACCGTAAGCCTTACTTTCATTTATATCATCAAGTGTATCTAAGCGACTGAACCTGATTTTCCGATTTAGTAAGATCAGCTCCAGGGTATTTATTGACGTATAGTGATGAATAATTTGAGTGCACATTTCTAATGGTTAAAGCGTCGGTATTAGGTTATTAGGTTAAATTTCCTTTTTACCCATTATCCGAATCGGGAGCGTCGGGTCGCGAATTAATTAAGAATACTGTCGATAGATCGCAAAAGTAGTGATCGGATACAGATAATCTTATCCCGATTCATCAATGACGCGAATCTGCCCATGTTTTTCCGCATCATCATCGGAGAGCACTTCGTACAGCTTGCGAATTTCTAGCGATACTGCATAGCCTTGGTTGCCAATATGAGTGGTAGTCTTATGTTTATTCACGATGATGCGCGCTCGGTCATTTATTTACAGTTGTTCGTAATGTCCGCCAATGGCGAAAATATAAACATACTTATCGTCAAATTTGTAGATCACCCGGTCTTTTTGGCTAAGCCTGCGCGACCAGAAGCTTGTTAAGTTATGTCGCAACATTTCAGGTTTACCGGTGCCCATTGATGGATCATCGCGAAGCATTTCTTTCAGAATGTTGCAGAGTGATTTATGCAGGCGTGGATCACGTGTTTTCAGTGTTTCGTAAACTTCCCACGTATTGCCTTCAAACACCAAGGATCTTTTGGGTTTCTTCATCCGATGCGGTATATCCCGATTTTGTGGTGTGGGTCTGTGTCGAAACCAGAATTTGTTGCATTAGATGGGTGTTTTGAAGCACAAAAAGTGTTTCTTGATCACGCGTCCAATCTTCGGCGCTGATGACCACGAAATCCTCGCCGCTTCGACGGGTAATTTTTACCGGCTGATGTTCGCTGATAACCTTCTCAACAATGTTTTTCAGGTTATCGCGAAATTTATTGACGCTGATGTTATCCATTTTGATTTTTCGTACGGTATGACCGTACACTTAATTAAGAAATGCAACAGTAGCACAGTCATTACACGAAGATCAAATGAGTTATGCGATCTTGGGAAACGGTAAACTAACCAAGCTGTTCTCGATGATACTTCAAATGCTCGCCGATAAATGTGCTGATGAAATAATAACTGTGATCATACCCACTGTGAAAACGCAGCGTGAGCTTTTGATCCGCTTCACGGCACGATTTTTCCAACGCTTCCGGATACAGTTGCTGCGTCAGGAACTGATCGTTCAATCCTTGATCGATCAATAAATCGGAAATACTGCGGCCGTCCGCAATCAATGCGGTGGCATCGTACTGGCGCCAGCTGGATTGATCTTCACCCAAATAATGGCGAAACGCTTTTTGTCCCCACGGGCATTGCATCGGCGCGCAAATCGGCGCAAAAGCGGAGACCGAGCGAAACAACTCGGGATAACGCAGCGCCAATGTCAACGCGCCGTGGCCGCCCATCGAATGGCCGAAAATGCCGATGCGATTGGGATCAGCAGGAAATTGATCGATGATGATCTGACGCAGTTCTTGCGTGATGTAACTTTCCATGCGGAAATATTGCGACCACGGCGATTGTGTTGCGTCCAAATAAAATCCTGCACCGGCACCGAAATCCCAATCATCGGTCTCGCCCGGAATGCCGGTCTGGCGCGGACTGGTATCCATCGTGACCAACATCAATCCGTATTCGGCGGCATAACGCTGCGCACCGGCTTTGATCATGAAGGTTTCTTCGGTGCAGGTGAGTCCGGCCAGGAAAAACACCACCGGCACGCGCTGATATTGCGCCTGGGGTGGTTGGTACACTGAAAAGCGCATCGGTAAACCGATGATCTCGGATGGGTGCTGGTAAAAGCCTTGGACGCCGCCAAAACATTGATGCAGGCTGCGGGTTTCGAGTGTTGTCATAATTAGTAAATCACCACGGAGCGAATGGATTCACCGCTTTTCATCAAGTCAAAGCCGTCATTGATCTTGTCCAGCGGCAGGGTGTGGGTGATCAGCGAATCGATATCGATTTTGCCTTCCATATACCAATCCACGATTTTGGGTACATCGGTGCGTCCGCGCGCGCCGCCGAATGCGGAGCCTTCCCATTTGCGGCCGGTGACGAGTTGGAAGGGGCGCGTGCTGATTTCCGCACCGGCCTCGGCCACGCCGATGATGATGCTGCGCCCCCAGCCTTTGTGCGTGCATTCCAGTGCCTGGCGCATGATTTTGGTGTTGCCGATGCACTCAAAACTGTAATCCGCGCCGCCGTCGGTCAGTTGTACCACGGCATCGACGATATTGGGGGCGTCGTTCGGGTTGATGAAATGCGTCATGCCGAATTTGCGCGCCATCGCTTCGCGTTCCGGATTGATATCGATGCCGATGATTTTGTCGGCACCGACCATGCGCGCGCCCTGAATCACATTCAAACCGATGCCGCCCAGACCGAACACTGCCACGTTCGCGCCGGCCTCGACTTTGGCGGTATAGATCACCGCACCGAGTCCGGTCGTGACGCCGCAGCCGATATAGCACACCTTGTCAAAAGGGGCGTCTTCGCGGATTTTTGCCAGAGCGATTTCCGGCACCACGGTGTAATTGGAGAACGTCGATGTGCCCATGTAGTGGAACAGCGGTTTTCCATCGATTGAAAAACGCGATGTGCTGTCCGGCATCAGACCTTTGCCTTGGGTGCTGCGGATGGCCTGGCATAGATTGGTTTTCTTCGACAGGCAAAATTTACATTCGCGGCATTCCGGGGTGTACAGTGGAATAACATGATCGCCCTTGCGCAACGATTTGACGTTGGGGCCGATATCCACCACCACCCCGGCGCCTTCATGACCCAGGATGGTCGGGAACAGACCTTCGGGATCGGCGCCGGATAACGTGTAATAATCGGTATGGCAAATGCCGGTGGCTTTGATTTCTACCAATACTTCACCGGATTTGGGGCCTGCCAGATCGACCTGTTCGATCGTTAATGGCTGACCGGCTTTCCAGGCTATTGCAGCGCTTGTTTTCATTGAAATTTGTCCTTGTTATATTTTGTGATTGCGCAAATGCGCCAGCAGACCGCGACTGGCTTCCTCGACCATATCCAGCACCTGCTCAAACCCTTGCTGTCCACCGAAATAAGGATCCGGTACTTCGATATTCACCGGGGCATTTTCGCCATACTGCATGAATAATTGGATCTTGCCGTGATGATGCTGAGGGCTGCGCTGCCGCAATAATGCGAGGTTTTCGTTGTCCATGGCGAGAATGTAGTCAAATTCCTCAAAATCACTCGATTGCACCGCACGAGCACGTAATTCGTCCATTTTGTATCCACGCTGTAACGCCGTATGCTGCGCGCGATGATCCGGCGGGTTGCCGATGTGATAAGCATGCGTGCCCGCGGAATCCACTTCTATCATGTGATCCATCCCAGCGGTACTGACGATATGCCGGAACACGGCGTCAGCAGTTGGAGAGCGGCAAATATTGCCCATGCAGACAAATAGTACTTTTATTTTTTTACTCTGGTTCATGATTATTGTGACTCGAGGCTGGCAGTATTAATAATAATTGATGAATCGCCATGCCTTATTACCTAGTGGCAAATCACCCAGCTGTTTTTAAGCTTCCTTCAGGTTTTCATTCAATTAACCCAAAGTTAGTTTACTAATACGTCATTAAACTTGGCAAGCCATCTTTAAGGAAACGTCAAAATGATTCTATTCCGGGAATGTCATGGCGCCCACTTTTTAACCCAGTTGCATTACACTATCCCATTACTGACTGTTTTATTTTTATTGTGGAGAATTGCTGTTGATTGCCAAATAGAACAGGTTATCATTGTTAACCTTGCAGCTTTAAGGTACCTCTAATAAAAGTCAGACGCCTCATCGATATTAGCAACAGGAATATTATCTATCATGACACAGATACACGATCAAACTCTCTCCGAAGGCACGCAAATCGGCGTCTATGAAATTAAAGGCGTTGCAAAAGTGAGTGCATTTGATATCACTTATCGCGCATGGAATCATCATCTTAAGGAACGAGTGAAAATACGTGAATATTTTCCTCATGATTTCGCACAACGCGCAATGGATGGGATTGGCGTCGAACCCAAATTGCTATACCAAGCTGATAAAGAAAATTATGACTATGGATTAAAGGCATTTTTGGATCAGGCTGAGGTTCTCACCCAGATCGAACATCCTAATATTGCGGTGACAGAAAATATTCTTTCATTGAATGGCACGGCGTATCTGATTATGGGTGCCCAGGAGGGGATGCCGCTGGCTAAGTTGTTAGAGGCGCAAGCATCTTTAGCCGAAGCAGAATTGAAATTCATACTGGTATCGGTCTTGAGTGCGTTGCAGCAAATACACGAACACAAAATCGTGCACGGCGGCATTCAGCCGGCGACAATTCTTATCGGTAAGGACGGTGAACCGCTGCTGATCAATTTTGCTGCTGCACGATTGGCGATCGCCGCACGTACCTCGCGCCTCACTGAGGAATTAGCCGTTGGTTATGCACCTGCGGAGCAGTATGAACCCGGCAATGAACCTGGACCTGCAACCGATTTTTATGCATTGGGCGCAGTTCTTTATGCGGGTATGACGCATCGCCCGCCTGTTGCGGCGCAGATCAGGAAAACGGCCTTAAGCCAGGGGGAATCCGATCCAATGAGTGATCTTTCCCGATCTCCGGACATCGTCTATAGTGCTGAATTATTGCAAGCGGTCCAGTGGATGCTGCAGCTGGAATATAAGGACAGACCGCAATCGGCTGGTGAGATTTTGGCGTTGCTGAAATCCGAACATGCCAGTGAAACCAAAACTGTAACCGCAAAACAAATTACTGTAGAGACAGTTACCCGCAGTCGTCCGGTTGCTAATAATATGCTGTTGATGGGCATCATGATCGGAATCGTTGCCCTAGTGACTGTTGGATTATGGTTCGACGATAATTCTGCGGGACCATTGGATGACGGTGGTACTGTGACCACCGAGCCTTTATTTCAACGTAACCCCGGGAAAGTTGCTGATACTTCAGCGATAAAAGAAGATTCATCCGATGCTTCGGTTGCAATCGAATCAAATCAAGAATCAGACCCGGATGAAATATCCGAAACCGTGCGAGCAATGTCGTATGGGACTGAGAATCAGCCTGTTACAAGTAACCCTTCCCCACAGGGGTTGGCGGTTGTCGAAGCGGAACGTACTGCAGCAGTTGATGCATCTTTGTCGCAATCTGCGGAGCAGGATTCTGCGGTAAAACCAATTAATGCCGGGTTAATTAAAAAACATTTGGTTGCTGCTGAGAAGGCCATGAAAGCGGAACGCTTCACCACACCTGCAAGAGACAATGCATACAAATATTACCAGATGGTGCTGGCGATGGAACCCAATAATGCAGAAGCGCTCGCAGGCCTGCAGAAGATGGTGGATCGCTATATTCAGTTTATTGAGAAATCAAAGGCTGAAGGCAAGCTTGATACAGCTAAGCTTTATTTGCAAAGAGCGGAATCCATTTTACCGGACGATCCTAAGCTACAGAAAATTCGAGCTGAGCAGGCAAATGCGCAGTGAATCTTCTGTGGAAGGGGACGAACCGGATACTTCAAATAGCAGTTCAGCCAATTTGTATAATTTTAGCCACTGAGGGTGTACCGTCAAGATTCCACACGAAAAGCATATAAAAACCCGGAGGGGCTACATTAGCTGAAGCAGGTGTTTTTACTGTTACGATACGGTTACCTTTTTGTGGGGTCGGCAGGTTAAAAAAACGTGTTTCATTATTGAATGCATGTGTCGTAGCGCCAATACGCACTAGCGTGATCCTGAAAATGTTTTCGCTTGCTTCGATAGAAAATTGCTCATTCCAACTCATCATGGTTGTAGGAGCGTCCACAATAACCGGTCGAGGTGAGAATTGACCGCTGCCATCTTTTTTAAATAAATAAGGCGGGTAGTAAATTTCGCCATTAAGCTGAGTTAAAGGGCCTGGCGTGCCTCCGCCTCCGGTAATGACGCTTCCATTGGGAAGAAGCAGGGAAGTTGAGTGATACAGACGGGGAGTGGCCGCTCTTGCTGTTGCTTTCCATATTTTTGTACTGGGATTCCAAAGTTCGGAATCCAATGCTGCACCTGCTAAGTCGTTACCGGTCGATGACCCTCCATTGATCCAGACAGAGCCATTGGCGAGTACGGTTGCATTGCTATATTGACGTTTTTTTGCCAGCGTACCGCCCGAAGTGACGACAGGTTCTCCGCTACCATTGATGTTGACAACGGACGCCTTGCGGTTGTCGCGAACTGATAATATGCGGCCTGGGGCATACATGATGCTCGGCAGACTGTTAAGGCCCGGCAGTGTGGTTGATTTATACTTCGAGAGCGTACCGGTGCCTGAGGTGTCGAGCTTGTACATTGATCCATCGTGGCCAAGAATGAACAATTTGCCTTGCGGGTTTACCCAAGCTCTGGGATAGAACCAGGCAACCCCGGTGCTGCCCAGTGCGCCGTAAGCGGCGTTACTGGTCGCTGAGCTAAGTACCCGCCATTGCCCGTCAGTCGTGCGCACTTCCGGCGTAGGAGAATAAGTTGCTACAGTGGCGGGTATGGTGGGCGTTCCGGGAAAATCCCTGCTGTTACGGCCACCCATCACGACATGTTCACCATTGGGCAGTGTTACAGCGGTTGCGTACCAACGCTTAAACGTCATGTTTTTGGGATGGTGCGTTAATGTATCGGTGGAGGAGTCAAAAACATTCACATTAGCGTGAGCATATTGCCTCTTCGTGTTCAAGAAGGCGTCGCCACCAAAGAAAAGACCGCGGCCATCCGGGAGATGTGCCTGACCAGCGCAGTAAATGTCGGTAAGGGTTGTGTTGGGTAATGTCTCAAATGCATTGGATCCGATGCCGAGCGATGGATCCCAGATAACATACAGCAGATTGCCAATCTGCGTACCCACGGTATCGGTTCCATAAGCAATGACTCGTCCATCCGGCATCAGCATCATTGCGATAGGTATAACGGGCCAATCGTGCAGAGGACCGAATCTGCCTTTCAGGTGAGCTTGTGATCCGGCTGCCACCGCATGAAAGTTGCTTCCGTAAAGAAAAAGAAATAAGAACAGGATGGCGGGTAAAAGATACTTGAGATGCCAAATTCCTTGAGCAGAAAGAGAGCGTTTAAACATCCTGTTTCTCCTGATATTGAAGGTATGAAAATACGGGTAGTGGATGGCTTGCTTATATGAGCGATAATAAAGGGAATTGTATTTTATAACAATGAAATAGTGGAGAATATGAAGGATAAATAAATTACCCGAGTTTGTTTACAGTCTGTCTGGGGTACCTTATTTCGCTCTTATGGGTATTTATACACTTTGCTGTATTTTCTTTTCTTATTGCTGATGGATCGCTGGTTTGATTTTCCTCTCTTTTTCTCAGAAAGATGTCAGCAACCCGTGATTGTCTTTTCAATAGCTAGCTTATTGTTTCCTCAAGGTTTATAAAGAAATGTCGTAAGAAATTTCACGCCAATCTTATTCGGGAGCTCAGAATGTCTCAACCAGTCTCAAGAAAATTATCAGATTGGGTTAATTTCCTCACAAGGGCAGAAATTCCTGTTCTCAAACAAACTGCACGGAATCTTGAGGTTCTTACAAAAGATGAACAAAACTTAAATGCACGCAGTTATGCGAGTGTGGTGAAAAATGATCCTTTGATGACAGTAAAACTTATGCGTTACATGCAAGATCATAAGCATCGCTGCCAAGAGCACGATGTGATGGAAGCCGAGCAGATTGTAATGATGCTCGGACTTGAAACCTTGTTTAAGAAGATTCCTCCTGCACCATTGGTTGAAGAAGTTCTCGGACGCAATAATATGAGTGCGCTCATCCATTTATTAAAAACGGCTCATCGTTCCAATATGGCAGCATCTTATGCGTATGACTGGGCGATTCGTTTGCATGATCTGCATTTTGCTGATATCCGTCTGGCTGCCCTGTTGCACGACATCGCAGAAATATTGATGTGGTGCTTTGCACCCGTTGAAATGTTAAAAGTCAAACAACTGCAAAAACAAAATAAAGCATTAAGAAGTGCAGCAGTACAGGAAAAAATTCTGGGATTCACTTTAAATCAATTGCAACATGAGCTTGCTGTCAGATGGAAATTACCTGAGCTACTGATTACACTGATGGATGATGAGCATGCAAAATTACGACGAGTTCGCAACGTCATACTTGCGGTGAATCTGGCCAGGCATTCCGCTAATGGATGGGACGATGCTGCATTGCCTGACGATTATGAAGAGATTTCCAAACTCCTGCACTTGCCAGTGTGTGATGTCATGACGATCGTCGGTGCTAACAAGCAGCACGAAAGTGCCCATCTTGCCTGAAATATAAACTATCAATTAAGAAAACAAACGCGCCAATTCAATGCCCGGATCTTCCGCGCGCATGAAAGCTTCCCCGACAAGGAATGTGTTAACTTGGCGAGCGCGCATGTGCGCAACATCGGTAGGCGTATGAATTCCACTTTCGGTTACAACAATTTTCCCGGATGGGATCGAGGGTAGTAATTCCAAGGTTGTATCGAGTGATGTTGCAAAAGTATGCAGGTTGCGATTATTGATTCCGATTAATGGTGTCGATAGCTGCAAAGCCATTTTCAGTTCAGCGGCATCATGGACTTCTACCAGAACAGCCATTCCCAGCGAGTGAGCCAGTTGCTCAAGCCTTAACATGCGTTCCAGAGATTCATTTTTTAGATTTCCTGATGGATTGCTGCATTCCAGCAAGAAAGCGCTTACGATCAATAAAATGCAATCTGCGTTCATCGCACGTGTTTCAGCAATCTGATACTCTTCCAGAATGAAATCCTTGCGTAAAACTGGAAGCGAACAGGCGTTCCTTGCCGCTTGCAAATATTCGGGGCTGCCCATAAAAAATTGTTGATCGGTCAATACCGAAAGGCAAGCTGCGCCATGCTGGGCATAGGTATGAGCTATTTCGGCAGGAACAAACGCAAAGGAATGCGCGCTTCCCGAGGAGTGTCCGCGTAAAACACCTTTGCTCGGGCTGGCTTGCTTAATTTCAGCGATGACTGCTGATTTTCCTGCAGCAATTTTATTTTGAACGGCAGCGATAAAATCTCGTGGCGGTGCTGCGGATTGCGCTTCTTGAAGTAATATCGGATAAGGTTTTAATGCCTTGGCGGCTGCTATTTCTTGTTTTTTGACAGTGAGTATTTTGCTTAGAATATCAGACATGTTTTTTAATTCGGATTTTTATTGGTAAATTCCACCAGATCATGAAGTTTTTTCAATGCGCCGCCACTTTCGATGGCTCTCTGCGCCGCTCTGATTCCCAATCCCAGTGTGTCTGTGAGCCCGGCAGCATATATCGCAGCGCCGGCGTTCATTGCAACGATATCCCGCGCGGGCCCCGGGTTGTTTCTAAGAACTGAAAGCAACATTGTTTTTGCCTCTTCATTATTGCTAACCTGAATGGCGTCGATATCAGTGGATTTAAGGCTGAAATCTTCCGGTTTGATGTTATAAATGGTTACTTGGCCATTTCTTAATTCGCCGATAATCGTTTCACCTGTGATCGTGATTTCATCCAATCCATCCTTGCCATGCACGATCAGTACATGCTGGCTGCCCAGTCGCTGCAGCACATGAGCCAAGGTTTTTACGAGGTCTTCACTGAAGACTCCCAATACTTGCCTTTTGGCATTGGCGGGGTTTGTTAATGGCCCGAGGATATTGAATAAAGTTTTGATGCCTAATTCACGTCGCACCGGGGCGGCATGTTTCATTGCGGCATGGTAATTGGGAGCGAACATAAAGCCGACACCGATTTCGTTGAGGCTCTGGGCAACCTGCTGTGGTGTCTGGTTGAGATTGACACCCAGTGCTTCCAGTACATCAGCACTGCCGGATTTGCTCGAAACTGATCTGCCGCCATGTTTGGCCACCTGGGCGCCTGCGGCGGCGGCCACGAAAGCCGATGCCGTTGAAATATTAAAGGTGTGTAAGGAATCCCCTCCCGTGCCGCAAGTGTCTACAAGATGAGTGTCATTGGAAATATCGACCTTGGTCGCAAATTCACGCATGACTTGTGCTGCGGCAGCTATTTCTCCAATAGTTTCTTTTTTTACCCGAAGACCGGTGACGATTGCAGCGATGAGCATGGGTGAAATTTCACCTTGCATGATTTTTCGCATTAGAGCGATCATATCATCGTGCAATATTTCTTGATGCGCGATGATGCAGTGCAGTGCTTCCCGTGGATTCATGAGATTGCCTCCATGCAATCTGATCGCTTAACGATTAAGGAAATTCTCGAGCATTTGATGGCCATGTTCACTCAAAATGGATTCAGGATGAAACTGAATGCCTTCAATGGCAAGGGTTTTATGACGGATACCCATAATTTCATCATCTTCGGTCCATGCCGTAATTTCCAGGCAATCCGGCAGCGTTGAGCGCTCAACGACAAGAGAGTGATAGCGAGTGGCAATAAAGGGGTTCGGTAAGCCGCGAAAGACTCCGATGTCATGATGATAAATCGGAGATGTCTTGCCATGCATCAATTGTTTCGCATGAATAACCCGCCCGCCGAATGCTTGTCCGATGCTTTGATGCCCCAGGCAAACACCTAGAACGGGGATATTCTGGCTGAATTGGTGAATGACAGACAGCGATACGCCTGCTTCATTCGGAGTGCAGGGGCCTGGAGAAATCACAATTCGCTCGGGGTTTAACTGTGAAATTTTATCCAGAGTGATTTCATCATTTCGGTATACAACAACCTTTTCTCCTAATTCAGAAAAATACTGTACCAGGTTATAAGTAAAAGAATCGTAGTTATCAATCATTAGCAACATGATTATTATGTGCGCTGTTGGTAATAGTTATTTCTGAAGCTTTTGAAAAAAATCAAATCCAGTGACAAAATTCTTGAGTTATGGCGGATAAATTTTACCAGTTCGACCGGTATGCGAATAACATTATTGCGGTTATTTGAGCGCCATTTGATATTGCCTTATTAATTCAGTAGAATAGCACGTTTTCCAACCTTGCCTCACTATCGTGATTGGTGGGAGGCTTATAACCCGAAAGGAATTTATGCGACATTACGAAATAGTCTTTATTGTTCATCCTGATCAGAGTGAACAAGTGCCTGCAATGATCGAGCGCTATCGTGGCATTGTAACTTCTAAAAACGGCAAAGTTCATCGTGTGGAAGATTGGGGGCGTCGTCAGCTTGCTTATCTGATTCAGAAAGTTCATAAGGCGCATTATGTATTGATGAATATTGAATGTAATCAGGAAATTCTGGATGATCTGGATCACGCTTTCAAATTCAGTGATGCGATTTTACGCCATTTAACCATTAAAACTAAGGGGCCTATCACTGAACCATCGCCCATGATGCGCCAAGTGGAGAGAGCCGGTTCCGCGAGCCTGCAGGATTCAGAGGGAATTGCGGATGAAACGGATTCTGATGAGATTCCGGTAGAGTCCGGTGCTGCTGCGACTGCATAGTTTTCTAGCCATTGGAATGTAATCAGACCACTATTTGCGGGAAAATTGCCAAATTAGGCATTTTACGCTACACCCCTGCCGGCACGGCTGTGATTGAGTTTACGGTAAGTCACGGATCTCGGCAAAAGGAAGCGGGTGTTATGAGGCAAATAGTCTTTGATGTTCCTGTGGTTGTGATGGGAGAGCAGGCTTTGACCGTGGCCGAATTTGAGATTAACAGCAGAGTTAGGCTCACCGGGTTTCTCAATAAAAAGAACCATATGAATCAGCAATTAGTGCTGCACTCAGATCAAATTGAACTCATTTAATTATAAATAGGAATAAACATGGCACGTTTTACTACCAGACGTAAAGACAGTAAAGAGAAAGAAAAAGATAAAAAAGCCAATCGCCCTTTATTCAAGCGTAAAAAGTTTTGCCGTTTTACCGCGGAGGGCATTAAACAGGTGGATTACAAGGATATTGAAATTTTGAAAGATTTCATTAGTGAAAACGGCAAGGTGATTCCGGCGCGAATTACCGGTACAACTGCTTTTTATCAGCGTCAGTTAGGTACGGCGATAGAAAGGGCTCGTTTTCTGGCGTTATTGCCTTACACGGATCGTCACTAAGGAGCAATGATATGCAAATCATTTTGATGGAAAAAATTAGCAATTTGGGTCAACTAGGTGACGTAGTTAATGTTAAAAGCGGGTTTGCACGTAATTATCTGATTCCGCAAGGTAAAGCAAAGCGTGCAACGGAGCAGGCTATTGCGGAATTCCAATCCAGGCGGGCAGAATTGGAGAAAAAACAGACAGAAATTCTTGCCGCTGCTCAGGTTGTTGCTGCAAAACTGGATGGTTTGCTGGTGCAAATTACTCAGAAAGCCGGCAGTGATGGAAAACTATTCGGTTCCGTTACCAATGCGAATATTGCCGAGGCGCTTACCGGCCTGGGTTTCTCAGTTGAACGTACCATGATTCATATGCCGCATGGTCAATTAAAGCAAGTGGGTGATTATCCCCTGAGCATTTCACTGCATGGTGATGTAAAAGCAAGTATTACCGTTTCGGTACTGGGCGATTCAGCGTTCTGATAGAGCAGTTCTATGGGCTCATTTGGAAAAGGACTATTCGTAGTCCTTTTTCATTTGTGATTCAGCAAGTGGTAGAATCAGACATCTTCAACCGAGTTTTCGATATCTATGGTGCAATCACCGATCAGTCTCCATCAGGATCAGCTACTCGATCCCTATAAAACACCGCCCCATTCGATTGAGAGCGAACAATCGGTACTGGGTGGGCTCATGCTGGACAATAACGCGTGGGAGAAAGTCGCCGATATCATTACCGATGCCGATTTTTACCGACAGGATCATCAACTGATTTATCACCATATCTGTAAGCTGATAGAACAGAACAGGCCTGCTGACGTCATTACCGTAGCGGAATCGATGGAAACATCCGCAGAGCTGCAGACTATCGGCGGGCTTGCGTATATTGGTGCCATTGTGCAGAACACACCTTCGGCGGCAAATATCAAGCGCTATGCGGAAATTGTTCGTGAACGCTCGATTATGCGCAATCTGGCCCAAGTCGGCGTGCACATTACGGACTCTGCCTATAACCCGGTGGGACGCTCTGCCGCAGACTTATTGGATGAAGCGGAAGCGAAAGTATTTGAGATTGCAGAAGAAGGTGCGCGCGGTAAGGAAGGCTTCATGGGAATTCAGCCCCTGTTGCGGCAAGTGGTCGAGCGGATAGAGTTGTTATATAGCCAGGATAATCCGAGCAATGTAACCGGAATTGCATCAGGTTTTCACGATCTTGATCAGAAGACATCCGGATTCCAGCCGGGCGATCTGATTATTGTTGCGGGCCGGCCGTCCATGGGTAAAACCGCATTCTCCTTGAATATTGCAGAGCATGTGGCATTGGAGTTAAACAAACCGGTTGCAGTATTCAGTATGGAAATGGGCGGTGCGCAGCTGGCCATGCGGATGCTGGGATCGGTGGGAAAGCTGGATCAGCATAAAGTGCGTACCGGTCGTTTGGATGATGAAGATTGGCCCAAGCTGACGCATGCCTTGGGCAAGCTTAATGAAGCCCCCATTTTTATTGATGAAACGGCGGCGTTGAATGCGCTCGAACTCAGAGCACGCTCCAGGCGGCTGTACCGTCAGTACGGTGAGCTGGGTTTGATTGTGGTTGATTATTTGCAACTGATGTCTTCCAGTAGTCACGGAGAGAATCGCGCCACTGAAATTTCGGAAATATCGCGTGCGTTGAAAGGGCTGGCGAAAGAACTGAAAGTGCCGGTGATTGCATTATCGCAACTTAATCGCAGTTTGGAGCAACGGCCCAACAAACGCCCGGTGATGTCGGATTTGCGCGAATCCGGCGCGATTGAACAAGACGCCGATGTGATTCTGTTTATCTACCGCGATGAAGTCTATAACCCCGATTCGCCAGACAAAGGCATTGCCGAAATCATTATCGGCAAGCAGCGCAACGGCCCGATCGGAAAAGTCGATCTAACATTCCTGGGCGAATATACACGCTTTGAGAGCCATGCCAGGCCGGAATATTATTAGTGGAATTTTGTCGCAGCGACTGATTTCTTGTAGTTTATCCAGCGCTTAGCTTTCAGCGCGTAGCACAGATATGGGTTTGCGCGACTTTGTATCGGAGAACCCATTGCGGGATAGAGGATGAGCGGTGAAGTATAAAAGGCGGCAATCAAGTTATCAGTGGTTATTCTTGCAGCGCTTGCTGTGCCTGTTCGTTTTGCTCACCCTGACCGGCTGTATATCGCCGATAGCGTTGAATCGCGCTGTGATTGCGTATGATGAAGCGGTTACCGATTCCATATCACAGCAGCTATTGGTAAATATCGTACGCGCGCATTACCGTCAGCCGGTACATTTTACCGGCGTATCCAATATCGCCGCTACTTTTACTTTTGTTGCCAATGCCGGGGCTATACCATCGCCTGGAGGGCTCGCCGGTGCAACGCTGATGCCGATTTTCGGCGGTAGCCTGGCTGAGAGCCCAACAATCAGCATTGTTCCGATCGAAGGGGAAGAGTTCACGCAGCGCTTGCTGACGCCGTTTCCGCAAAGCAAGCTAACGCTGTTGCTGCGGCAGCATTATGATGTCGACATGCTGTTGCGCATGATGGCGCAGGAAGTACGTATGGCGCACTCCGAGCGGCATAGTGTTCATCGTAACATCCCCTCGGATAAAGCGGGTTATGAAATGTTCCGCCGCGTGGTGCTGCATTTCTCCGCGATCCAGGATCATAATCAGTTGTATGCAGAGCCGTTGTTGTTGAAACATACCTGGAAGATTCCGTCCAGTTCGATTGCGCCTGATAGCTTTCAATCGTTGCAAAAAGAATTTATCGTGCACTATGACGCTGAAGACGATAGCTTTGTTTTACGTAAACATACCCCCGGCCCCATTCTGATTACTAACTATGATCCCGATTTGCTACCCGAGGAAGAGCGCGAAGCACTGAATGAGCGCGCTAGAGATTGGGATGTCAGCGATATTGCGTTTGATATTCGCGCCGGTCATTATGGCGGTGAGTGGCCGATGAGCGGTATGTTCCGGTTGCGAAGCTTTCACTCGATTCTTGGTTCTCTGGGCGAAGCACTGGGTAATGAGAAGGGATATCATGTCGAGAAAGATGCCAGAACGCCGCCTATCCTCAACAACGAGAATCCAGATCAAACCTTGGAATTTGTGGTTTCCAAGTTGCCTTCTGCCGACGCCGATCTTTCGATCCGCTGGAATGACCGGTACTATGCGGTCAATACGATAGGACCCCATGCGCGTTGGAATCGGAATGCATTTCAGTTACTGTTCCTGCTATTTCAAATGACCGTCACCGATTTGCCGCGCATCGGTGTGCCGAGCATTACGATTGCCAAATGATTTGGCAATCCATTGTGACCCACAGAAATTTTTACTGATTTCCGTCAAGTCTAATGCATTGTTATTCAAGGCTTGTGGTTGGGAGATTGGGTACCCGTTGCGGTTGCCAGGAAATAACGTGAAATGCAGCGTTTTACCAGGGCAATCATCTGGTTTTCCTTAATATTAGTCACCTGCTGATAGAGCGCTGGCGCGATTGACACGAAAATACGTAATAACCGCGGATCAAAATGACTGCCACTATCGCGTTCAAGTTCTGCGATGGCGTCATGCACCGTCCACGATTCCTTATATGGACGTTTGGAGGTGAGTGCATCGAATACATCGGCAATGGCGAATATCCGCGCATTCAAGGGGATTTCTTCGCCTTTGAGTCCCTCCGGATAACCGCTGCCATCATATTTCTCATGATGAAAATGAGCCACATCGCAAGCTCCGCGGAGCCAGCTGGATTGCTTTAATATATCTACACCCAGTGTGACATGCGTTTTCATGATCTCAAATTCCTGCGGGGTCAGCTTTCCCGGTTTCAGCAAAATGGGATCGCGGATTCCAATCTTTCCGACATCATGCAAGAAAGCACCGGTGATCAGGTTAAGGATATTTTCATGACGCAATCCGATTGTTTCTCCCAGCCGGAGTGCATAAAAGGTAACGCGGTAATTATGGCTATTGGTATCGGAGTCGCGTTCCGCAATGGCGCAACCCATCACATTCATCAACTCCAGATTTCCGGTTAAAAGATCGGTGGAAAGCTTGGTGAGTTCCCGATTGAGCATTAGCAAAATCGGATACATCAGCAGGGTGGTGAAAGTGATGCTGATGGTAATCAGTAACAGTGTGTGAAACAGTTCATCCTTGATCGAATTCCGAGTCTTCTGATCGACCTGGTAAATGCCTTCGAAATAACCCATCACTGCATGCTGCGGCCCTTTGATCGGAACCAATATGACCAGCAGCAGTTTATCTTGAATTAAATGAAATTCCTGGAAAAAGTCACCGCGTTTGGGGAATCGGTGGCGATGACTGTTGATCCATTGCTCGGTGGTTTTCTGTCCTGGACGGAATGCTTCGATCTTGAGTTGCTTGTTAATATCATAGAGCTCAACCACGAGGAAATTGCGTTTAACCAATTGCTGTGCCAAATCGGTTAAATGTTGATAAGTTGGGCTGTCCAGTTGTTCCAGATCATAAGAGGATTCACCGCTGAGTACGGCAGATTCCTCCAGCGCGAGCGTATGCACGAATTGCTGAAAGCGCGAAATTTCAAGCCATAGAACGATGCCACCGATGGTGAAACTGAGAAACAACCATCCCAGAAACAAACGTAACAGGATTTTGCGCTGAACGAATTGACTGATGGCAAGCGCTTCCTGTGAATCAGCTTTGACGTCAATCAGGCTCGAAATACCGGATTTTGATTCAGTCATAGTTTGATTTCCTCACTAGAAATTACATTGACATGTGATGGCAGAAGAACAATGTATCAGGCTGAATATTATAGGTACACAGTCAAATATTTTGTGAAGTGTGCGGCGGGAGAGTTTTTCTGAAACCGCTGATCAATTGCATTTCACCGGTGCTTGCACTTGCCTCAATGACGGCTATTTCTGGATTTCTTCGTTGAGGTGGCGGGCAGCAGGCTGGTAATGGCTTGGTAGCGTTCAAACAAAAACGCCACCCGCTCCGCCTCGGACGCAAATGATTTCTTGCCATACGCCGCATCGACAGCGCGATCCAAAGCCTGATGCGCGCGCACCAGTTCTGGTGGCATGGCCAGCGGGTCGTATAAATCTGCCAACGTGGCATCGGGAAACTGCGCACGAGCATTGAGTACCGCTTGCGCGGCGGTTTCGATGGCGGGAATCCCCCCGCGCTGCGCGCCTCCCCCCTTTGCCAAAGGGGGGTTAGGGGGGATTTCAGGCCACGGGAAGTTGTTGTAGACGATGCCGACGGAATAGCGGTAATCGCTTTTCAAACGTCCGCATACGGTGCGCATCCAGGCGTTGTGCATCGTGGAGGTGAGGATGCCAAAGTGATAGAGGGTTGCATTTGGCAACATAAATACTAAATCGCTACAAAATGTGTCTGGTTGCATAAATCCAAGCGGAATAAAGTTACGACGCTCAGATGATACTTTTGGAATAAGAAGATAAGGCGTGGTTGGTATGAGTTCAGTTCCAAAATGGGTCGGTGTATCAGCTGCTTTTAATGTTTGGGCGCGCTTACTTTTTAGGCGAAAATTTTTAACAGCCTCGACCAAAGACATTGCTTCTGGAAGCTGACGCAGTTCGTTTGGAGGACAATCACCGAGCCATAAACACCAGCGCTCATATCCATTGAGAAATTCGACCGCACCGAGCCAGCGATAGAAATATTTTTCTGCTTTAGGCGAGCGTTTAAGAAATTCTTTTTTTTCTTCAGTAGTGAATAGGAAATTACCATCATCAATTGGTTGACTTCCTATACCGATTTCGGGAACGGAGCAAATTGGTTTGTTTCGATTTTCTAAAAATAGATTTGGTGAATCTACCAAATAAGGATTAATGTTCTTGGCTGCCACTGCATGTGGTTCGCCCTTAATATTCACGTATTCAAAAATGGTTTTATGCGTAGCTTCCAGCAAGCCAAATCCGATGATGACGCAATGCACTGCGGCTTTGCCTTTGGCTTCGCTCATCCACTGAAAGGTGCGATGAGCATAATGAATATGTGCGCCGCGTCTCAGCAAATCAGGCCATAGCACGCCGACCTGCTCGCCTTGCGTAATCGAATTGGTGGAAACAAACGCGGCCCGAATTGCCGGATGAGCAGTGATGTAATCGATGGCTTTGCGGTACCAGCAGGTGACGTAATCGAGCAATCCCGCATTTTTGGTATCGTGGAAAATGGTAGCGACATCGGTGCGTTGCGTTTCGTTCATGAATTTTGCGCCAATGAACGGCGGATTACCCATCACAACATTACATTCTTCCGCCGCGATCACAGTGTTCCAATTGAGCCGCAACGCATTGCCGTGCACGATGTGCGCGGATTTGTTCAGCGGCAGGCGGATGAAGTACTGGCCGAATTCTTCCGACACCAGAGCGTTCATCTGGTGGTCGGTCAGCCATAATGCGACTTGTGCGATTTGCGCCGGGAATTCCTCGATTTCGATACCGTGAAATTGATCGACGTCAACCTGAATAATGCTGGTGATGTCCAGCGTTTGCTGGCCGCTGTCGTGCAATGCGCGCAACACTTCCAGTTCGAGTCGGCGCAGTTCGCGGTAGGCGATCACCAGGAAATTTCCGCAACCGCACGCCGGATCGAGAAATTTCAGGCTGGCCAGTTTGTTATGGAAGATTTGCAGGCGTTTGGCGTTGTGCTTGATTTTGGCGAATTCCGCGTGCAGTTCATCGAGAAATAACGGGCGGATCAGTTTCAGGATGTTTTCCTCGGTGGTGTAGTGCGCACCGAGGTTACGCCGCGCGTTCGGCGTTTCATCTATGATGTTCTGGAACAACGAGCCGAAAATCGCCGGTGAAATACCGCTCCAATCCAGTGCACAGCAATACAACAGCGCGGCGCGCATGTGGCTGTCGAAGCTGGCGAATGGCAGGCGTTCTTCAAACAGTTTTCCGTTGATGTACGGAAAGCGCGTCAACGTGTCGTCGAGGTTTTTCAGCCGCTCGTCTACCGGCGTGTTGAGCACGTCAAACAGTTGTGCCAGTTGCGGTGCCAGGTCGCTGCCGTCTTCGCGCGTTTGCTGTTCGATGAATTCGGTGAACTGCGTGCGCTCGAAAATGCCGGTGTCTTCGGCAAACAAACAAAACAGTAAGCGCACCAGATACACTTCCAACGCATGGCCGGTGTAACCGATTTGCTTCAGGCGATCGTGCAATTTCGCCATGCGTTGTACTGCCTTGGCGTTGACCGGGCTTTGCGGGGAGATTTTTTGCGGCTGGTAACCGGCAATGAACCAGAACAGTTTGATGAATTTGTGAAATTCTTTCAGCAAGAATTCGGTTTGCGTACCTTCGACCGTATCGTACAGACGGAAACGCACAAAATCGCTGACCAAAATAAAACGGGGCAACTCGTGTTCTTTCAGACCGGGGAAATAATCGATGGCCTGCCGGTAAGCGCGATCCAAGTCTTTGCCGCGCGATTTGTGCTCGATCAGCAGATTGCCTTTCCATAACCAGTCGATATAGCCATCGCGGCCATCGAGCTTTTTGACCCTTTGCTCAAAACTGCCGATGCGCCGGGAAGTAATGCCAAAGACATGGAAGAATTCAATCCAGAAAGGCTTTGCATCAGAATTTTCCGATTCCGTTTTGATCCATTCTCTGGAAAACGCCAGTGCGCGATCTTTGATTTCGTTCCAGGCCAGTGCCATGCGTTCTCCGGTTATGGGTATCTATTTGGTGCGCACGATTCTACGTGATCCGCAGGAAACGTCCAAGCATCGCTTGTGGTATGATTTTCGATCATAGGAGGAGTATTGAAATGCGCGCTGTTTTTCTGGATTTTGGTTCTGTAACCCGCGGCGATATGGATTGTGCGGCGCTGGAGCGCGCGGTATCGCCGTGGCAGTATTATCATGATTCTTCCGAATCGGAGGTGCTGGAAAGAATTCGCGAAGCGGAGGTGATTGTCAGCAACAAGGTATTTATCGGCCGCGCGGCGATCACTGCGGCGAGGAATCTGAAACTCATATGCGTAGCAGCAACAGGGTATAACAACGTTGATCTCGCAGCCGCCAGCGAGCGCAGTATTCCGGTGTGCAATGTACGCGGCTACGCTACGCCTTCGGTTGTGCAGCATGTGTTCATGCTGATGCTGAATCTGGCGCGTCATTTTGTCGACTATCAGGAGCTGGTGAAACGCGGCGGCTGGCAGACAAGCCAGTTTTTTTGTCCGCTGGATTTCGGTATCCGGGAGTTATGCGGAAAAACACTGGGAATCATCGGTTATGGCGAATTGGGTCATGCAGTGGCCAACGTGGCGCAAGCATTTGGCATGAAGGTACAAATTGCCGAGCACAAAAACAAGTTGCCACGCCCGGGCAGAACTTTGTTTGATGAGGTATTACAGCAGGCGGATTTTATTACGCTGCATTGCCCATTATCGCGGGAAACGCAGCACCTGATCAGCCGCAAGGAATTTGAGCTGATGCAATCTTCTGCGTATCTGATCAATACCGCGCGCGGTGGTCTGGTCAATGAAACCGATTTATTGGAGAGCTTATCTTTGGGCCGAATTGCCGGTGCTGCGATTGATGTGATTCAGGAAGAGCCGCCGAGCAAGGATAATCCGATTTTGCGGCAACAGCCTGCCAATCTGATTGTTACGCCGCATATCGCCTGGGCCAGCCGGGAATCGAGACAGCGTTTGCTGGAATTATTGGCGAACAATATCAAAAATTTCTTCCAGCATAAATCTTTTAATCAAGTAACTGATACAGATAGCAAGATTGTTTAGAGCTTAGCTGAAAACTCACTATTCTATCTCGTTGCAAAGCAATCATTGAAACCAGCAAATTCCCACTCTTTCGCTCTCGTGGTTGCGTAAATTTACGCTTGCCCCTCAATAGTTTTCATTTGCAGTCGCTTGGTGGTTTTTGATGCTTACTTGCTTTAGTGAGCTTCTTACATCTGCCGGTTAAAATCAGAACTTTCGGGTATTTTGGCAAGAGGGTTGAAAAACGATCATTTGAACATATTTTATAAAATGTACAGGGAAATTATTCCGGTGGAATTGAATCGGAATAAAAGATAGGTACAAACTGCATTAGCATCATTAATTGAAAGAGAGAGCTATTAACCAAAACGTGTTTATGTTCTTTCTTTTTAAACTCCATACTCTCGAAGGAGGGAATTATGCGACGCATATACTTTCTAGTTCCGGATATCACAACCACTAAAAAAATTGTCGAGGATTTGCTTCTGCAAAAAATTGAAGAGAAGCATATCCATGTAATTGCAAAACGTGGCACACCGCTTGAAGATTTGCCAGAAGCCAATCTATTGCAAAAAACTGATTTCATTCCTGCCGTGGAGCAAGGTGTCGCATTGGGTGGCGCAACAGGCTTGCTGGCCGGGCTGGTTGCAGTTGCATTGCCGCCAGCATCGACGGTCATTGCCGGGGGTGTTTTATTGGCAACCACTTTGGCGGGGGCAGGTGTAGGTTCATGGTTTGGCGGTATGGTGGGCATGAGTGTTGGCAATCGGCAAATCAAAGAATTTGAAGATGCGATCGAAGCGGGTAAATTACTGGTTCTGGTCGATGTGCCGACTGACCGGGTGGCTGAAATTGAAGATCGGGTCAAACAACATTTGCCTCAGGTTGAAGTCGAACAAACGGAACCCAGGGTGCCGTCATTTCCGTGATTATATTTTGGTCTGGCACCGGTTCTTTGCTGAGCAATGGAGAGCCGGTGTCATCTATGATTGGATTTGCAAAAAATCCAAATGAGCATGTAAAAGCAAAGTTGCGCGCGCGGCGCCATAAAGAATAGGGATGCTTTTTTCTATAATTTGTTGATTGATTTACCGGTATGAATTGTTTTGCGTCGCGCATGAAACATCCGGTTTGGCAATATTAGTAATACTGTGCTATATAGTTGGCGCAAGATGTTGCCATTTTTACAATCCCTTTATCACGCTATTCGTTCGACGCTGGAGCAGCCATTCCCGATCGAATACACGCCATGTCACCACGAAATTGAGACTTTAGAGTACTTTAATCAATCGGATAAAGTTCTTTTTAGAGATTTATCAATAAAAATAAATACCCAGAAACAAGTCATACTCTGCTTTACAAATCGTTGCGGTTCCAACTGGCTGGCTGAATTGCTCTATGCCACGGAATTGATGGGATTGGCTGATGAATTTTTCAATACAGAGCGAATTCAGGCAGACTGTGCTGAGTGCGGATTAAATTCATTGGATGATTTCGTGCGCCATTTGCCCGGTAATCACAGCACGTTAAATAAAATTTTCGCTACCAAGCTTTCTTGGGATCAACTGTATTTTTTATCCCGTACAAAAGTAATACCTTGGATCATCCCCAATCCTCAATTCATTTATATCGTGCGAGATGATGTGGCCGCGCAAGCGCTCTCATTCCTGGTAGCTCAACAGACAGGGCAATGGAAAAGTAATTGGAATAGTGGCTTGAATGGAAAAATAGAATTGGCAGACATAAGCAACGAACAAATCATCACGGCGATTTCCGAGATACTGTTTGCGCAGTCAAGATTTGAACTTTATTTTGAGATGCTTAAGTTGAATCCCTGCCGAATTCATTATGAAGATTTACTAGCAAAGCCTGAGTTCATCATTGCAAGAATACTTCAATATCTGAAGATACCCGCCCCGAAAAAAATGGAAATTAATTCTGCCAAGCTACAGCTGGAAAAACAACGCGATGAGCAATCAGAAAAGCGGCTTGCCCGATTTCACCGTGAAACGGAAGACCGGTATAACTTTTTGCGTATGGGTTCGATTGCGGGTTCTGTTCATGAATCGGTACGTTGATACTCAAGACACGTCTTCGTTTTTCTTATCAAAAGCAGCGCATTCTGAATTATTCATGTTGTTTAAGTCCTCGGCATTATGGTATGCGCGATTTCACGTTGGGGTCACGGGTATGGATCGACGATGAACATTGTTTCCGAAATCCTGGCATTGCATGCCGACATGCGCCGTTGGCGCAGGCAGTTGCATCAATATCCGGAAGTCGCATTTGAAGAAACCGCAACCGGCCGGTTGATTGCCGAGCAACTGCGAAAAGTCGGCATCGAAGTGCATCCAGGCATGGCTAAAACCGGTGTTATCGGGATTCTGCGTCGTGGTAGCAGTAGTTACAGCATTGCGTTGCGTGCCGATATGGATGCGCTATTTATCCAGGAACAAAACCGGTTTGAGTACGCCTCACGCAATGGTGGAAAAATGCATGCCTGCGGGCATGACGGACATTGCGCCATGTTGCTCGGCGCTGCCCATTATCTCGCCAATCATGGTCGTTTTGACGGGACGGTGTATTTTATTTTTCAACCGGCGGAAGAATGCCGTGCGGGTGCTCATCAAATGATCAATGAAGGCCTGTTTGAACAATTTCCGGCGCAACGGGTTTTCGGCATGCATAATTTTCCGGATGTTCCGGTCGGGCATTTCGCGGTCAAAGCCGGCCCCATGATGGCCTCGTTTGACTGCTTCGAAATCAATCTCAGCGGTCAGGCTACGCATGCCGCGATGCCGCATTTGGGTAACGATGTGCTGGTCGCTGCGGCACATTTGGTCACCCAATTGCAAACCATTGTCAGCCGCCAGATTGATCCGGCCGATGCTGCCGTAGTCAGCGTCACGCAAATTCACGGCGGCAACACCTGGAATGCGCTACCGGATTCGGCGATAGTGCGGGGAACCTTTCGCAGTTTTAAAAACTCGGTGCGGGTGCAACTGGAACAAAGTATCAGTCATCTGTCGCAAAGTATCGCACATGGTTTCAGGATTAACGCTGACATCCGTTTCAATCCCGAAAATCCCGGCTATCCGGTCACGATCAACAGTCCTGATGAAACCACCAGCGCAATCCGTGCTGCCACCGCTGTTGCCGGTACTGATTGCGTCAATATAACACCGACTCCCAGCCTGGGCGCGGAAGATTTTGCATTTATGCTGGAGCAAAAACCGGGTTGCTATATTTGGATCGGTAATGGTAACTCGGCAGGCAACTGTCTGCTGCATAATCCCAATTATGATTTTAATGATGAGATTTTGCCGCTCGGTGCGGCGTATTGGGTCAAGCTGGTGGAGAATGAATTGGCAGATTAGTTTTTATGGTGCTTTGATCGTAGCCGCAGCGCTCGAATTCCGCTGTAACCGCCTATATACAAAAGATCTGCAGCACGGACAGCAAGACGATGGATTGTTGAGTGAGAATCCGTTTCGTGAGTGAATTCTGATTAGATCGTTGATAAAGTAATATTTTCATCAATGCACGCTGAACAGAATCAGGCCGCGAAGCAAAAATTGTTTTTGCATTCGCGGTCTGATCCTTGGTTTTATACTTATTTCTCGCATTTCCTAATACTGTGAAGAGAATTATTCTTGATTATAGATTTGATAATTTCTTCTACGAAAAGCCGTAAAGCCTAATAGACTTAGGCCAATAAGAGTCATCGCATAAATTTCCGGTTCGGGAACAACACTGGTGAATGAAATCATATCCAATGAACCACCATAACTATCGCTCTTTCCCGTGGCACTGAAAGTAAGCAAGCCATTTCCATCAAAGCTAAATATTGCTGAGTAATTTTGCCAATCATGATAGCGTCCTCCGCTGACACCACTTAATAAAGTTAAGGGAGCAGAGCCATCCAGCGTGAAGGATAAGTCATTGGTGTTGCCGGTACCAGGGCGTGCTGAATACCAGAAGCTGAGTTCATACAATCCAGGTGTGCCAGTTAACACCTGCGATATCGAACTATTGGAATAAGTATCCAGTTCGATGAAATTTGTACCATCATAAGCAGTTCCCGCAACATTATTGCGCAATTCGATGTTAGGAGCACCGGTCCATCCGGTCAAATTTTTGTAAATATTCCATGTGCCATTGGATTGAAAATCTGTTTCAAAACTGCCATTTGTCACAAGCTCCGCAGCTGCTGAAGCTAGCATTGGAGTAACAAGTAAAACGCCTAATGCGTATTTATAGAATCTCTTCATTACAATCACCTATAAAAGTAGGAAAATATAACCTGCTTATCAACAACGAGTGTAAATCCGAAAGCTTTAGATCCTCAAAGAACCGATGGTTATATAAATCCTAATTATTGGTTATGTTGCTGGTGGCGGCTGGTACGTACGCTGAATGAGGTCTTGCGAATGCAGAAATAATTGCACTTAACTGATTGATGTGTCTCCTTGCAGTCGGATATATCCTGCCGGGCTCGATCAATGATTTATTCACAGAATCCACTGAATATTTTGTCGCCACTGTCTGTACCCCAAAATGGCTTCTTCTTTTCCTGATTATGTTCGGCAACATGGATATATTTGATCCACATGTTTGGGGGGTGCGAAGTAACGATAGCTTTATAAGAAGTTTCATTACTTCCTTTATCGAGCACTGTTACTTGCTTGTATGACTGAGTGGCAAATGGCAGACCCACCATTTCGCCTGTGTCTCGATTAATCGAAAACTGCTTGCCAAATAATTGTTTGTAAATGCCAAGGTGCTTCTCCATCGTGCCATTATCTGACAACTCCAGAATCTGTTTAATTGTGCAGAGGTATGTACTTTCTTCTGCAACTGAATTAAGTGGAAATAGAAGTATTAGAAATAGAATGTATTGTTTCATAAAAAATTTTCTCGCTTTTCTGGCAGAGTAGGTTCGGATTCCTGCTGTCATTCTAACCTACCGTGCTTTGTACGAACCTTCTCAAGCAAGTATCCATTTTCTTCCTGGATTGCAACGTATTCGTTATCCGCTGGCAGGAAGTCGAGCGGGATTGGGTTGAGGGCGTTTGGATTATGAATGACAGCACTCGGCTCTATAGTGCCGATAATCGAGCTTCCATTTAAATCAATTGCCCAAATTGCACTAATGGCATTAAATCTTGAATCAAGGAACGTGAATGTGGGTACTTCAGCTTTGTTTTTGTTTCGTATATGAGGTCGATGTTGGTGACCACGATCAACCACTTGACGAGTAGTTTTGTTGATTTGCAATTCATAAGGCCCTACCGGGAATACAGCCTCCGCAGCAAATGGAAGCTGACTAATTCCAATCAATGCAGAGAATGGTCCACTGCGCAACCTACATCCATTTACTGCGATGACATAGGCATCATTTGGTCCTACCTCGCCAGATTCCAGATATCCTTTCTTGTCAACGCCACCAATGAGTATCTCGGCTTTATTTTTTATAGCACTCGTCCATCGGAGAAGTATCTGTTCATGAGGAAAACTTACCCTACCTTTTTGCGGGTTTAGCCAATTATGGGGAATATCAATAGGCTCTGGGCAAACAACTTCAATCCAAACCTTGCGAGTACCATCCATAACCAAAAAATCCGGCCCTTGTCCCAATCTCCGTCGAGGAGGGAAGTACTTGCAGCGAAGACGCTCGGCTACGAGAGCTTCCGACAAGCATGCCCAGAACTTTTGATCGCAACCGGAAGTAAGTTCAGTGACAAATTTGGGATCTGAAAATCCACTTTTAACGAACTCAGTGAAGATACTCATAAGGTAATGTTGTATGACGACTGCGCGAGCATTTTCACCAGAGAATCGCGCCTTGACGTGAGTCAGTATCTCTGAAAGTAACTGATTGTTTTGCATCATAAGTTATTCCTCCCCAACTTCTGCATCAACTCCTTCACTCGCGTTACCCGCTTGTTCAAATCCTCGATCTGTGCCTGAATTTTCAGCCGATCTTGGCCGGAGAGTGAATATTCTCGGCTGCTCTGTATCAGTTGGATATTTTTTGCCGGATCGATCGGTGGATTGGGGATAAACTGGATTTGGATGCTTTCTGCGCTGTCGTCGATGCGGGTGATGCCGAGCGGCTTGGCGATGATGCGCAGGCGGTGGCAGTCGAGCAGGAGACGTGTTGACAGGTTTCCTGTTGATCCTCCCAAGCTTTGCTAGTTAACTGGATTTGTCAGGATGCTGGGTTAAGTTGATCAAAGTTTTTGTCTCTTCCAGTAAATGCCGCAGAGCATTGTTAACTGCTTCATCGTTCGGAAAAGCTTTCGCAATGTCAGCTTCAAGAAGCACCACGTTGGTTTCTGCCTTGATACGGTTTGCATATTTGCCACGGATAATCTTATCGAAATCAGACCGTTTGTATTCCGGTCTTAGCTCGTCTGTCATTTCAGATTTAACTTTCTTCATAAATTTTCTTCTCCGTATTTGTAGCCAATCGTGCTGATATGATTCTAATCGTATCACCGCTTTCTGTATGCGCCACCGCGAGTAAACGTCCTTGGGAGGAAATGCCAAATGTTACATATCGCTCCTCGTTTTCCGAATGATCGGGATCATGGGTAGTCGCAGAAAGTACATCACGCAATGCACTGGATGCTTCCTCTAAAGTGACATCATGTTTACGATAGTTAAGCGCAGCTTTTTTGGCATTCCACTCAAAGTGCATAAATACCGATGTATCTCCGTTTTTAATGAAATCACGTTAGAAAATACTTTCCAACTTACAGTTAAGTTATCACAAAATGCATCTGAATAGCGTTTTGCAGATAGTTTCTCAATAGTCTGTTAATTGTTAGCGCCCAACTTCTGCACCAACTCCTTAACCCGCATCAGTCGTTTATTCACATCCTCAATCTGCACTTGACTTTTCAAGCGATCTTGGCCGGATAATGAGTATTCGCGGCTGCTCTGTATCAGCTCGTAGGTTGGGATGAGTCTGCGAATCCCAACTTTTTTCACCGTTTACCATATAAACTCCACATCTATCATTGCTATCGCCCCAATTATTTGTGATTACGCCAGCCTTGATATACTGTGAATGCTCGAATAAGGCCATTTGCTTGCCTGGTGGACGAGTCCATGCTTTACCGGGTTGTAATGAATGTAATCGATATGCCGTTCAGAATCATTTTCGTCACGAATCAAATGCTCCCAATACCGGCTGGTGCCAAATTCCACGTTCGCCTTTGGAAATTCGGCTGGCATTGCGGCGTTCGTTCATGGTGATATGACGTGAGAAACCCGATTTGATCAGCATCCATCGAATTGAAAAATCCGCATCGTCAGACGGTAAAGTCCATATCGCATGCAAATGATCCGGCAACACGACAAAGGCATCGATATGAAAAGGATGCCGCTGCTTCACCGTTTTGACAGCCGCGCGCAAAATTTCCACATGATCCAATAACAAACGCAGGTGACGTTGCACAAGATTGACCGTGAAGAAATAGATTCCGGTTTTTACATCGCCACGCTTGTATCGCATGGTTGTTCATTTTTTCATGCCCGATGCCTATATTTAATGTTGGGGTTCGTGGACTCACCCCAGCTTACCGGGCTATCTGCGTTAGATCCATGTTGGTTGAGAATCCTTGATGCAGTTCCAAACGCGAATACCTTCCGTGATGGCTGCTGCAGCAAGACGGGCATCGGCGGTTATCAGAACTGATGCAGAGTTTGGTCCCAGATGAGCATACTTGCCTTGAAGGATTGTTTCGAGCTGAAGCGCATCGGATAAGTCAAGACTGTGCTTCTTAGCTCGTGCTTGCACGGCCTTTAACCCCTGGAACGAAAACAGACCAATATCTTCTACTTCGATTTTCTTGCTAGACGCGTACTGAACTAGCTGTCGTGATGAGTTGAAATAAGTGTCTTCAGAAATGCGTCCATGAGTCCACTTTGCCTTCAATACACCTAGTGCCTCCATTACACACAAAGAAGTAGACCCGAGATTTGTATTTGCAAAAAAGAAGGAACGGACCGGTTCATGATCTTCTTCATCGACGATAACCTTAACTAACGCTGATGCGTCGAGGTAGTGATGCTTTGCCCAGTGATCAGACATAAATTCTCTTGGCCTAAATAGAAATTAAACATCCGAAACGACGCAATCTAATGCGTCAAAAATTAAATTTATATTTGGAGTCATCATGCTAACCCCTCCCATCTTATAAAAAAGCATCACTTCGTTTTTCAATATGATACACGTCAACGAATTCATAAGCCGTCGGAAAAAGCTATTCTCAATCATTCACCCCCAACTTCTGTATCAACTCCCTAATCCGCATTACCCGCTTATTCACATCCTCAATCTGCACCTGAATTTTCAAGCGATCAGGGCCGGAGAGCGAGTATTCGCGGCTGCTTTGGATCAGTTGGATAATTTTTACCGGATCGATCGGTGGGTTGGGGATAAACTGGATTTGGATGCTTTCTGCACTGGCATCGATGCGTGTGATGCCGAGCGGTTTGGCGGCGATGCGCAGACGGTGGCAGTCGAGCAGGGCGCGGGCCGGGTTGGGCAGCAGGCCGAAGCGATCGATCAGTTCGCGTTGCATGTCGTCGAGCTGCTCGTTATCGGCGCAGTTGGCCATGCGTTTGTACAGCACCAGTCGTTCGTGGATATCGTGGCAATAGTCGTCCGGCAGCAGCGCGGGTACATGCAGGTTGATTTCGGTAGCGACGCCCAATGGGTGCTGCATATCGGGTTCTTTGCCTTGTTTTAAAGATTGGATGGCAGAATCCAGCATCGAGCTGTACAGGCTGAAGCCGATTTCCTGCATTTCACCGCTTTGCGATTCGCTCAAGACTGCACCGGCGCCGCGGATTTCCAGGTCGTGCATGGCGAGATAAAACCCGGAGCCGAGTTCTTCCATCGCCTGTATCGCTTCCAGACGTTTCTTGGCTTGCGCGCCGAGCGCTTCTTCCGGAGGAGTCAGCAGATAAGCATAGGCTTGATGGTGCGAGCGCCCGACCCGGCCGCGCAGTTGATGCAGTTGCGCCAGGCCGAATTTGTGCGCATTGTTGATGACGATGGTGTTGGCGCTCGGGATGTCGATGCCGGTTTCTATAATCGTGGTGCACAGCAGGATGTTGAAGCGCTGCTGGTAGAAATCGCGCATGACATGTTCCAGTTCACGTTCCGGCATTTGCCCGTGGGCGATGTTAATGCGTGCTTCGGGCAGCAAACCCGTCAGTTTCTCAAGCATCAATTGAATCGTGTTGACTTCGTTGTGCAGGAAATAAATCTGCCCGCCGCGTTTGAGTTCGCGCAAACACGCTTCGCGGATGATGCCCATTGAGAATCCGCTGACAAACGTGCGAATGGCCAAGCGGCGCTGCGGTGCGGTGGCGATGATGGAAAAATCGCGCAACCCTTCCAGCGACATCGCCAGCGTACGCGGGATCGGCGTGGCGGTGAGCGTCAATACATCAACTTCAGCGCGCATTTTTTTCAGTTGTTCTTTTTGCCGCACGCCGAAACGGTGTTCCTCATCGATAATGACCAGGCCCAAATTCTTGAAATGCACGTCTTTTTGAATCAATTTGTGCGTGCCAATAATGATGTCGATTTCGCCTTTGGCCAGGGCGGCAATTGCCTGGGTTTGCTCCTTGGCGGAGCGAAAGCGCGACAATTCGGCGATTCTGACCGGCCATTGATCGGCGATCAGACCGAAGCGGTCGGAGAAATTCTGAAAATGCTGTTCCGCCAGCAACGTGGTGGGAACCAGAACCGCTACTTGTTTGCCATCGGCGACTGCAATGAACGCAGCGCGCAACGCTACCTCGGTTTTGCCGAAACCCACATCGCCGCAGATCAACCGGTCCATCGGTTTTCCGGATGTCAGATCTTTGATCACCGCTTTAATCGCTGCCGCTTGATCAGCAGTTTCCTCAAAGCCGAATCCTTCCGCGAAAGCGTCGTAGTCGTGTTGCTTGAGTGTAAAGGTATGTCCTTCGCGTGCGGCCCGTTGCGCGTATAAGTTCAATAATTCCGCAGCGGTATCGCGCACCTGCTGCATCGCCTTGCGCTTGGCTTTGTCCCATTGGCCGCTACCTAGTTTATGCAGCGGCGCGGATTCGGGCGCTGCACCGCTGTAGCGCCCGATCAGATAGAGCTGTGAAACAGGCACATACAGTTTGTCGCCGCCTTCGTATTCCAGTGACAAAAATTCACTGAGCTCGCCAGGCTCGCCTTCGCCGACATCCATGCTGATCAAACCGAGATAACGGCCAATGCCATGCTGCTCGTGGACGACCGGATCGCCCGGCTTGATTTCCGATAAATCGCGCAGAATGTTGTCGGTGGATGTGGTTTTGCGCGATTCGCGCTCGCGCCGTCCGTGGACATGCGTTGCATACAGCTCGCCTTCGGTGATGAAAGCCCATTGCGCGGGCTCGTGTATGAAACCGCTATGTAACGGTGAGATACTGATCATAAAGGATGACGAGCTGCCTAAGAACTGGGCATAATCTTCACAATTGTCCGGATGCAGACCGTATTGGTGCAGATACTCGGTAATGAGCTCGCGCCGTCCCATGCTTTCCGCCAGCAGCAGAACGCGCCCACCGGATTGGGAAAAATGAGCAAGAAATATAGCCAGTTTTTCCAGCGGATTCTCGGCGTGCCGATTGACTTGAATCGAAGGCAGCGGGAGAGTGTTCTTGGGGGCGGTCAGTTTCGAGTCTTGCGCAGAGGACAAAATTTCAATGCGCGCATAAGGTTTTAATGTGCCGAAGAAGCTATCGCCGGATAGAAATAATTCCAGCGGCGGTAGCAACGGCCGATCCAGGTCGCCACGTAGTAATTGAAAACGGGATTGCGTATCGCGCCAGAATTCCTCGATCACCGGACGTATATCGTGATGCAGGCAAAGCAGGGTATTTTCGGGCAAATAATCAAATAGCGTAGCCGTCCGATCGAAAAACAAAGGTAAATAATACTCGATGCCTGCAGGTGTCAGGCCTTTGCTGATGTCCTTGTAAATTTGTTTTTTTGACGGATCACCCTCGAATTTATCGCGGAAATTACCCCGGAAGCAGGTGCGTCCCGCTTCGTCCAGTGGAAATTCACGCGCGGGTAGCAGGCGTACTTCCTTGACTGGATAAATACTGCGTTGCGTATCTACATCGAATGTGCGGATGGTGTCGATTTCTTTATCCATTAAATCGATACGGTAGGGCAGTGGGCTGCCCATCGGGAACAAATCGATCAGACCGCCGCGCACGCTGTATTCGCCGGGTGAGAAAACCTGCGTAACGTGCGAGTAACCCGCCAATGTCAATTGACTGCGTAATCCCGATACATCCAGCGTTTCGCCTTGCTTGAGGAAGAAAGTATGCGCCGCCAGATATTCGCGTGGCAGCATGCGATAGAGTGCCGTGGTCAACGGTGCAATCAACACATCGCATGCGCCGTTCATCACTTGATAGAGTGTTGCCAGCCGTTCTGAGACGAGATCGTGATGGGGTGAGAATACATCGTAAGGCAGTGTTTCCCAATCCGGTAGTAAGTGCGTTCTTAATTCGGGAGCAAAGAATGGAATTTCTTCCAATAATCTTTGCGCATCGAGTGCATGAGCGGTAATGATCGTGACCGGCTTAGCCTGTTGCGCTAATTGCGCCAGGAATAATGCATCGCTGGAACCATCCAAAGCAGCATAACGGGATACGGTACCGGGCTTAGGTAAAGAGTATGGGTGTTGCATTATTTACATGCCTGCCTTGCAGCATTAGAAAATGAGGATTGGAAAGATAGATCGTGATCAAAATTTGTATATTATCCTAGAAAGCGTAGTAGAACGAAATGGAGTATAAGTTTATTCGCTGCAAGGCGGGATAAATCGACATAAAATGTCATTTCATTGTAATAAGTTGCAAGGAAATGAGGGATTCAGAAATATGCCATTTGTTTCGTGACAAACGCATCGGGTGAATGAAATGATTAAGCCTGATACAGGCTATCGGAATCCTGGCATGGATTAGTTGTCTTAGTGGCTGGCTATACGATTTCCAGAATGGAAGGGAGCTATACTTCATTCTCATTTCCGTTTCAGTTTCTGCAGTAGCGGATTGTTTAAAAAGGCGTAAATTCCCTTATTATTTATGATTTGAATTTATTCCAAATAGCGCTATGCTTCTATTTCGTGCGTACCCTGAATAACGATATTTTATTTTGTCAGACTGATCAAAGAAACAGCTTATAAAAAGGATTTAACATGCGTGTTTTCATAAAATCAAACTTAAGGCAATTGGGAAAAGGATTTATCCTTTTTACATGCGGCATGGCTGCACTGATTTGTTTGACATCATCGGTACTGGCGTACCGCATTGCGCCCACTGTGTTAACTCCGGAAAATCAGCAGAGAATTGAACTGGCGGCATGGAAGTATGCCATTGATACCCCGCTGTTGCTGGAAACTATAGACTGGTTTCGCGATTTAGCGGGAAATTCCCAAGAATCGGCTGCGCTGGCGGAGCTTGCCCGATTGAAATTTATGCGCGCTCAGCTCGAACTCGATAAACATCAACGGATACAGTTGTTTGAACGCAGTATTGCAATGGCTGATCAGGCACTGGAGTTGAATGCCAATGATGTGCGCGGACTGTTCTGGAAGGCTGCTGCGATGGGAAAAATCGCTGAAGATAGCGGTATGCTCAATGCACTGAGAATGCTTCAGCCGATGCAGGATTTGCTTTTAAAAGTAGTCGAACTTGATGAAAGATATGAGAATGCCGGCGCTCATCGCGCATTGGGCCGTATTTACCATAAACTGCCAAGGTTTCCGATCAGCTTTGGTAGCAACCAAAAAGCGCTCGCACATCTCAAACGAGCCCACGAGCTGTTTCCGCAGGACATCATTACCCGTGCCTTTTATGCTGAATTGTTGTTTGACATCGGTAGAAAGAATGAAGCGCGCAAACATGCTGATTTTGTTCTGACAACCCCCATTGCGGAAGAAGATGCGCTGGAGTTTACCGAATATGTCGATATCGCGTTGGAAGTGGTTAAGAAAACCGGTGGATCGAATATTAAGGTGGGAAACTATTAGATGCCGCATCGATAAAAAGAAAATTACCGAACGGCGAAAACTTATTGATAGAACTGTAAGTATTAAACATTCTCAATAAATTCAAAGCGATTGGAGCAATTTTCCAATCTTGCTTTTCCTACAAAATAAATCAGTTAAACTACTGCAACCGATTTTTCCTGCCAACATTCTTTATGACTGAAACTCTAATTGATTTGATCCGTCACGGTGAGCCTGTCGGCGGACGCCGCTATCGCGGGCATGGCGTGGATGATCTTCTGAGCGAGAAAGGATGGTCGCAAATGTGGCACGCAGTGGGTGAATACAATCAGTGGCAGCATATTATTACTTCTCCGCTGCAACGCTGCCAGGCATTTGCCTGTGCTTTAGGGGAACGTTATGGCATTGACGTCTCCGTCGAACCGCGCTTTAAGGAGGTGGGATTTGGTGAATGGGAAGGATTGAGCCATGTTGAAGTTAAAATTGGGCGGGCATCCGAATACCAAGCCTTCTTGAACAATCCTGTGAATGCGCGACCGAAAGGTGCTGAACCTCTCGACGATTTTGTTCAACGGGTTAATTCAGCCTATGAAGCAGCTATCGAGCGCTATTCCGGTCACCATATTCTGATCGTGGCGCATGCGGGTGTGATGCGCGCATTGGTTGCAAAAACAATCCAGGCGCCTACATCCGGTTTATATCGCATCAAAATCAGCAATGGCGGGATTGCGCGTATTCGTCACGCCGGATCAGGCGCAGTGCTGGAGTTGTTGAACGGGAAATTGTCTGCTTAGCAGTGGGCAGGAGGATTTATGTTTGCATTTTTCTGATTTAATCTCCGCCGAATTTAATTCCTCGCCGCTTGCGGCGGGGTGCTTTATTAGAAATAAATTGTTACTGGCATTCCATTGATTAACCGGTTGTTAACCTGCTCAATAAATTCTAATTGAGCTAATATTGCGGTGCGCACCGGTTCAAGGGGATTCACTTCTTCGGTCAGTGTTTTTTGCGTAACACCCGGGACGGAAATTATTTTTGCCTTTGTTTTTTCTCCATTGGGAAATTTCACAGTTACAATTTGACCTTCTATCGCATAATTCTGGTATTTGGGCGGGATGAAGGCATCGACGTGAACTTTCTCAGGAAAAATAATTTCAAGTAGTGCCTGTCCGCGACTCAAGTATTCTCCGGGCTGCACGAACACTTCGGTAACTATTCCATTTCCTGCAGGTGCCACAAGGCTTAGCTGCTGCAGCTGATCTTGAATCTTTTCAAACTCGAGTTGCATTTGGCTAATCTGGTTTAAAATCCTGCGCATTTCAGAGGATTGATCCTGTTCCTGACGTTCAGCTTTCTCAAGTGTCACGATATTTTCAAGTGCTCTCTGATACTGATTTTTGGCCGAAGAAATTTCCGCTTGAGTGGCAGCTCCCTGCTTAAACAATGTTTCATAATGCTGCAAGCGATTGTATGAAAAAGTCTTGTGCTCTTGCGCATATCTTAATAATTGCGCCGAATTCGATGTTGACTGCTTGGCTTGTACCGACATTTTCTGTTGTTCTTTTTTTAGAGCATCCAGTTCAATGTGTAACCGGTCATGGCTATCAAGTAATGGAGTGTTGGTCAGCTCAGCCAATTGATTGCCCTCGGAAATTGCTTGCATGGGCTCGACAAATATCTGCTGAACATACCCGTCAACAGCGGTGCGAACTGAAAAATTATTGACTCTAATGCGTCCGCTCGCTTCAATTGCAATGGTTTCCCATACAATGATTCCCAACAAATAAATGATCGGGAGACTCGAAATCGCAACGATCGAATACCAGCGCCAAGGTCTGCCAGGGCGCTTTGCTTCACTATAGTGAACGCGTAGTCCTCGGTCGATGTTAGGGGTTTTATTTTCGGGCTGATTAAAGCGGATTTTCATGAAGGTAATGTTCCCAGTCTAGCCATGATTGAATAATGAGGCCGCCAAAGTTTGAGCTTTGAAGTTGATCTTGAAGGTGCTGCATTGCATTAATGAAATGGTGTCGCGGTTTATGCGCATAACTATTTTCGGAACCTAATTCCTTTTCCAAGCTTTGCGCAAGACTGAACACCAGCGTCCGATGTTGTTGCATAGCCGATTTGAGCGCGGTGACAATAGCCTGTATGTTCATGGTGTAATACATCACTGTAATTTCTTTGATTCCGATCTGGCTTAATTCACAAAGAACACATAAACCAAATGATGAGTCCTGGGTTAAATAACGCGGATGAATGCTGATGCCTATAGGCCATGGAGAAATTGCCGCTACTTGTCGGATTGTTTCGATAAATTCTTCTAGTCTTGCTTTTCCAGCCAGCTCCGATTCCAGTTGATCCGGTTCAATATCAAGATGCAATCCATCGAAACTTACGGCTTTCAGTTTGTGGATAATTTGTATTAAATGATGGCGATATTCGGGCAAAATCCAAGACGGGTCACCTAATAGTAATTCAATCTTTTTCTTGCGATGATGAGCGTCATGCAAAAAATTGTGCACGCTTTGGGGATTATCTGCGACCAGTGAAATTTGCTGTGCATCAAGAGATACCAGAAACCGATTAATTGCATGAGTTTCTTTCTTATTCCATAATCCGGTTTGTGTTATTAATTCATCAAAATTCCACACGTAAACAGCCAGTTGACCGGAAATGAATTGTGTGCTTACGGGTGTGATAAGTTCGTCACTTTGTTTTAAAGTGACGTTACCTCCATTGGTTAGAAATTTTTTTGCTTGCTGCAACGGACTACTCAATGAAGCGATGTCAGTTTCCGGGTAACTGTCTTCTCCCGGCATACTCGGTAATAAAATAAATTGACGCAATCTGATGTGAAGCTTCCAATGTTCGGACTCTGCTTCGATATTTTCTACTGCGACCCGATAATAGGTATTCAGTGCCTGCAGGTATTGCTCCACTACATCGCCATCCAGCACTTGCAGACGCAGATATCTTTCCCGCAGCAGTTCTTGCGCAGCCTCAAGGCGCGTGCGCTGAAAATTGATTTGCTGAGTCAATTGTTGAAAGCTACTCAGCAGCGCGTGGAATTCGTGTTGCAACTCCTGACCCCGCCGTGTGTAATCCGCACGCAGGCTGATTAATTGACTGTTTAATCGGGATTGTTCGTTTTTCCGGTAGCTCACAATTTCCAGCGGCATTCTGAAATTAAAACCCACTGCTCCGCCATAACCCCATTGCATCCCGTCAGGCGGTGATGGATGAGGAATTGCCGGCCCTCCGAAACCTGTTACTGATACATCGGATTCTATTCCTTGCCAATTTTGAGTATCACGGATATTTTGCAGATTATCTATTTGCGTTTGTAGTATTCGCAGATCCAGCTGATCAACTTCGTTCGGAAGGGTATCCGCAATCTTGCCCAAGGGTGGCTTGATCGGCGTAAAGGGCATTACCGTTGTATTGGTCAAGTGCGCTAATCGCATTAACGCTTGATTACTGTTGTTGTAAAATTCCACCTGAGTGCGTTGTGCCCGCTCAAAAGCGGAAAGAAATTCGAAGTAATCTGATTTGAACAATAATCCTGCTTCTTGCCGCTTGCGTAGTAAATTCTCAACGCCTTCATTACGCAAATGCAGGTAGTTATCCGTCAGTGTCAGGATCTTTTGCGCACTCCAATAGGCGGCGTAGTTTTCTTCTAGAAAAAGTGCTGCCAGCCGGCGGCTCCAGTCTAACCGAATAGTTTCAATTCTTACCTGTGCCGCTGCGTCTTCAATGGCACGTTGCTGTCGTTCCGCGCTCCCCAGCAAAGGATAACGCAAGCCAATGCGCGCCATAGGATCAAAGAAGTGTCCAAATGGCTCGCGTGCGTAGGGGCTTTTCTGAAAACCACCGGAAACACCCCCAAATACTTCCAGGCCCTTGAGTGCTTCTTGAGCCAGTAGATTAGATCGCTGCGCTTCTAAATCAGCTTGTGTTTTCAATATGGATGCGGCTTGATCAAGGTGCGAAAAGAAATCGGCAAGCGTTCTTGACTCGGCAAGCGTACTCGAACTTAGCAGTATCATTAAGGCTAGCAGGA